>NZ_JAVQNR010000037.1:0-181549 GCF_031799005.1 Acinetobacter sp. V102_4
CCACACGTTTTGCAATCTGGTCACGGCTGAGTTTCTGGTAGCTCATGTTATTTCTCCTTATTGCTTATTGTGCGGGCTGTACTTGGACAACGTGTTGTACAAAAATACCTGGGGTAATGATGTGCTCTGGATCTAATCCACCTAACTCAACTACCTCAGAAACTTGAACAATGGTGACATCAGCAGCCATAGCCATAATTGGGCCAAAGTTACGTGCAGATTTACGGTAAACCAGATTGCCCCAGCGGTCGCCCTTGTAGGCTTTAATAAGCGCGAAATCTGCTTTAATTGGATATTCAAGTACGTAGTCTTTACCATCGATCTGGCGGGTTTCTTTACCTTCAGCTAAAAGTGTTCCAAAACCTGTTGGGGTAAATACAGCGCCTAATCCCATACCGGCTGCCTGAATACGACACGCCAGATTACCTTGCGGAACTACTTCAAGCTCTACCTTTCCAGCACGATACAGTTCATCAAACACATAAGAGTCGGACTGACGAGGGAAAGAACAGATGACTTTTTTAACTGAACCAGCTTTAAGCAATTTAGCCAGACCATAATCACCATTACCGGCATTATTGCTGACAATAGTCAGGCCTTTAACACCGAGTTCAATCAGTCCATCAATGAGTTCAGCGGGTTGTCCTGCGGTACCAAAACCACCAATCAGGATGGTGGCACCATCTTTAATCTGCGATAGAACCTCGCTAAGAGAGGACTTACTTTTGTCAATCATGTGAGAAACCTTAGAGCATGAGGTAACGTGATGTATTACTACCGCTAAAAATTTATTTAAATTCTTAATGGTAGTAATAAATGGAATAAATTTTGTGAGTCAAAAGCGAACTTTTAACTCACATACACTTTCAATTAAGCACTAGCGCGACGACGTTCAACTTCAGTTGAAGGTGCTGCAGCGGCATCTTTCACAAGTTCGATGTTAAATGTGATGTGTTTGAAAGCGTGATCTAAACCACGGCGTTGAATTTCAGCAGGGTCAGTTACATCAACTGCTGTTGCAACTAAACCGTCACGAGTAGCGAAGGCAAAGTCGTCCCATAAGTACTCATCACCCTCAATGTTGAATTGAGTTGTAAGCTTACGGAAGCCTGGTGCAGACACGAAGTAATGAACGTGCGATGGGCGGTTACCATGACGGCCTAACTTGTTAAGAAGGGCTTGAGTTGTACCTTCTGGCGGGCAACCATAACCAACAGGCATCGTAGTTAATGCAACATATTTACCATCAGCATCAGTCAAAATACTACGGCGTAAGTTGAAGTCAGATTGAGACTTATCAAAGAATGAGTAATTACCCAAGCTGTTAGCATGCCATACTTCAACTTTAGCATTTTCAATGATATTGCCATCAGTATCAGTCACAGTACCTTCAATAATTAAGGTATCAATTTTGCCAGATTCTGTACCATCATCCATACGCGAAAAACCAACAGATTCAGGTGCACCAGCTACGTAAAGTGGACCTTCGATGGTACGAGGTGTGCCACCAGTAACGCCAGCTTTTGCATCAGCTTCATCTGCACGTAAATCAAGATAGTGCTCTAAACCTAAGCCAGCTGCTAAAAGTCCGAGTTCATTAGCTTGGCCTGCATCTGTAAAATATTCCAAACCTTTCCATACTTCTGAAGGTTGGATGTCTAAGTCTTCGATGGCTTGAAATAAATCCCCGAGAAGGCGCACTACAATTTGCTGAACACGTGCATCGACTTTGCCTTTAGCTGTGTCGACATTCATTTGTTTTACAAGCGCATCAATTTGTTGACGGTTCATACTAAAACTCCTTAAGTATGCAATACGGTTTTGGGTGGCAGCGGTACTGGCATTTTGTTTAGCTAGCAAATTGTTGCTGCCACGTTCCTTGTTACCTTTTGAATCAATGTATTTAATTTCTAAGTGTGTTTCAGACCACACACTCAAACTATTTTCTTAGATTACGAATCATCATCACGAACAGAAGAAGGGTGACGGTTAAGTGCCATCACTTCGATGTTCATGTAAGGATAGAGAGGTAATCCCTGTAAAATGTTGTGCAACTCTTCATTGCTCTCTACATCAAAAATACTGATGTTTGAGTATTGGCCTGTAATTCGCCAGATGTGTCGCCATTTTCCTTGACGTTGTAGATCTTGCGAATAAGCCTTTTCAACGGCCTTAATTTCATTTGCTTTGTCGGCTGGCATATCAAGTGGAATATGCACATCCATACGTACATGAAATAACATGGGAAACTCCTTATCCTGTTGCCTTAACGACGTAACTTCTCAACTTTATCTTCATCAATTTCAATGCCTAAGCCCGGAGCTGTTGGCAAGTGCAATTCAAAGTTTTCGTAACGTAGCGGTTCCTTCAAAATTTCTTCGGTAAGTAATAACGGACCAAATAATTCAGTACCGAATGCTAATGTTTCAAAGGTTGCAAATGCATGAGCAGAAGCAATGCTACCTACAGGGCCTTCAAGCATGGTACCGCCATAAAGATCAATTCCAGCCAAACCTGCAACCTTGGCCACTTCACATGCTTCGATCAGACCACCAGATTGTTCAATTTTTACCGCAAATACATCAGCCCCATGGCTTTTTGCAATACGGTATGCGCTGTCTGGCCCAGTTAAAGCTTCATCCGCCATGATTGCGACATCAAACCGATGTGTTAAACGAGCAAGTGCTTCAGTATTTTGAATAGCACAGGGCTGTTCAATTAAATCAATTCCGCCATCTTGCAGCTGTTGAATACCTTGAATACATTCCAGCTCTGACCATGCACGATTTACATCAACACGTACACTAATATCTGCGCCTAGTGCTTTTTTAATTGCAATCACATGATCAACATCGTGTTGCAAAGGACGAGCACCAATTTTGAGTTTGAACGTGTTATGACGTTTCAACTCAATCATTTTTCGAGCTTCAGTAATATCTTTTTCTGTGTCGCCAGACGCGAGCGTCCAAAGTACAGGTAAACTATTACGCAGACGGCCACCTAAAACTTCACTTAACGGCACGCCTAAACATTTTGCCTGAATATCAAGTAGAGCGGTCTGAATGGCACATTTCGCGAAACGGTTACCATTAATATTTTTACGAATCAGTTTTAGTGTTTGAGCCACATTTAAATCTTTAACTGATGCGAGTAATGGTGCAAAGTAAGTATCAATATTGGCTTTGACACTTTCAGGACTTTCTTCACCATAGTTCAGTCCACCAATGGTGGTCGCTTCACCCCAACCGACAATACCATCCGTGGTCGTAATTTTAACGAGTACCAAAGTCTGAGTACGCATTGTAGTCACAGACAACTGGTGAGGACGGATAGTTGGAATATCCACAAGTATGGTTTCTATGGTTCTATACATGAAGTTTCAACTATTACGAACTTGTTTACATACCATAGAAGAATGTAATAGCCTAAAATAGATATAGAACGGTATTTTAAGATACTAAAAAGGTATATTAATGGAATTAAGACATCTACGTTATTTTGTTACCGTTGTTGAAGAACAAAGTCTGACTAAAGCCGCAGAAAAGCTTTTTATTGCCCAGCCACCTTTAACACGTCAAATCAAAAAACTAGAGGAAGAGTTAGGGATTGATTTGTTTGTGAAGGGCTCTCGTCCATTAAAAGCAACAGAAGCAGGCCTGTTTTTTTACCAACATGCTGTGCAGATTTTAACGCATACGGCTCAAGCAGCTTCTATGGCTAAAAAAATGAAGTTGGTCGATAACATTGTCAAAGTGGGTTATGTCAGCTCACTGCTTTACGGTCGGTTACCGCAGGTCATTTATCTATTTAGACAAAAAAATCCAGATATCCATGTTGAACTGATTGAATGTGGAACACGAGATCAGGTTGAAGCTTTAAAATTAGGCAAAATCGATTTAGGTTTTGGACGATTACCCATTAGTGATCCTGCCATTAAGAGACTTTTACTCAGAAAAGAAAAATTAAAATTAGCGATTCATAAAAAGCATCCATTAAGTGAATTTCAAGATTCAGGAATTTACTTATCTCAAATCATTAATGAGACGATTTTTTCTTATCCAACCACGCCTAAACCGAATTTTTCGACCACTATTCAAGCTTTATTTACCAAGTTGGGTTTAATTCCAGCCAAATTGACCGAAGTCCGAGAAATTCATATGGCACTTGGTTTAGTGGCATCGGGCGAGGGCATTTGTATTATTCCAGAAAGTGCCTGTGACATTGGAATGAAGAATCTAATTTACTTAAATATATTAGACTTAGAAGCCTATAGTCCGATTTCTCTATCCATGCGTAACATGGACCAAAGTTCGTATATTCCTAAAATTCTAGATTGTATTGAAGAGATCTATAGCCAAGAAGAAGTGTCTAGAAATTTGAATTTATAAATTTTTAATACGATTAAAATTGAATTTTCATGTTATTTTAAAACTTTAAACCTATAGGTAATATGTAAAAGGAATTATTGAATGAGAAAAATTTTAGGACTAGCTTCTCTCATTATGTCTACTGGTGTTGTACATGCTGAACAATTAAATGAACAAGAACAAATTTCTCCATACAGTGCAAATGTAACCTTCGCGAGTCAATATATATCACGTGGTTTCCAACAAACATGGGGTAAGCCAGCTTTACAGATTGGTTTAGATTATGCAAATCCGAATGGATTATTTGTAGGTACTTGGGCATCGAATGTGAGTTCTAACTATCTTCGTGATGCTTCAGTTGAGTGGGATTTTTATACAGGTTATATAAAAACTTTCGATAAGTTTTCAGCTGGCATGACAGTTTTTTATTACTATTATCCGGGAGCTGAAAGCACGCCTGAAACGGGCAGTACCAGTTATAACTATGGCGAAATTGTGCCTCAGATTGGTTATGGACCTTTAACGCTTAAATATTTCATTACCTACACGCCAGATTATGCGGGTTATAACTCCAAGACGATGGGCGGCCCTGAGGGTAAACGTTCAAGAGGAACAACATATCTGGATTTAACTTTTACACAGCCAATAAATGACACTTGGACTTTTGGTGCCCATTATGGCTATGAAAAAATTAAAAATTTCTCGGAAGCTAATTTCCAAGATGTTAAGGTTGAGCTTATTAAGGATTTAGGTGATGGTTGGAATACAGGATTAGCCTACACTAAAGCTTGGGATAAAAATGGGTTCTATAAGAAGTATAGTAATGGTGAGCCAGATGCACCTATTTCAAATCCGATTGACTCAACATTTACGGTGTCTGTAAAAAAAGTTTTTTAAGTTAAACTTATCAATAATGGTCTGATTAACTACGCTTGAAAGTCATCTGTAAACTTTCAAACGTAGTTAAAGCTGACTGTTTATTGAGTTTTAAAATTAATTAAAGTAGGTAAATTAAGTACTACCTGAGTATCATTAATAATGTCTAAACGTGAAATTATCTAGAGTAATATATATAATTGAAAAACTAAAATATTAGTATTTTTCTAATCTCTAAAAAAATATTGATTAATAAAATTATTATGGATACTTAATATTAATCTTCAAAGGCATTTGTGGGCTGATTATAAATAAAAACTATTATATGAAACAAAATAAGTATTGGCATTTAGACGGGGATTTTTCCATTCTTAAACTGTTTTATGTACACGTTCCAGTAGGTAGCTGTCTCGGAAAATACAAGGGATTTGTTGTGTCTAACTTTGCCTGAACTTCGTATTCCGTTTTTATACCTTCAGTAACGCAGTATACGTTCAATTTTGCAGTTTAAGGAAATATTGATGTCGAATTCTGCTGTTGTTGATTCAGTTGCTTTTGCCTTAAGACAAGCTGAACTATCACAAACTGCGATTATTCCTATTCGTACTGAGCTCGGTGGTGAACAGGCAAATGTGGATATCGCTTATGCAGTACAGGAAATCAATACTGTACGTGCACTCTCGGAAGGGCGCCGTTTAGTAGGTCGAAAAATTGGCCTAACTTCTAAAGTGGTACAAGCCCAACTCGGTGTAGATCAACCTGACTTTGGGATGTTATTTGCTGATATGGCATATGGCGATGGTGAACTCATTCCAGCGGGTAAGTTGATTCAGCCAAAAGTTGAAGCTGAAATTGCGCTCGTACTCAAAAAGGATTTAACCCAAGCCCGACATACATATGCAGACATTATTAGTGCAACAGACTATGCATTACCGGCTATTGAAATAGTCGATAGTCGCATTGAGAACTGGAAAATCTCATTGATTGACACGGTTGCTGACAATGCATCAAGTGCAGCTTTTGTGTTGGGTTCACGTCCAGTACAGCTTAATCAACTTGATTTAGTTAACTGCAAAATGATTATGACTCGTGGTGATGAGGTCGTTTCACAAGGTGTTGGTAAAGCTTGTTTAGCTAATCCATTGAATGCAGCAGTTTGGTTAGCTGATGAAATGGTACGACGCGGACGTCCATTACAAGCAGGAGATATTGTCCTGACTGGGGCATTGGGTCCAATGGTGGTGGCTCATCCTGGGGATGAGTTTAAAGTTGAAATTGAAGGCTTCAATTCGGTTGTTGCATGCTTTGCTGCTGAATAAAGGATAAGGAAATGAAAAAGATAAAATGTGCCTTAATTGGTCCAGGAAATATTGGAACAGATTTGTTGTATAAATTGCAGCGTAGTGAAGTTTTGGAGCCAGTATGGATGGTTGGAATTGATCCTACTTCTGAAGGCTTAGCTCGTGCTGCAACAATGGGTTTAAAAACCACGGCTGAAGGCGTTGATGGTTTATTACCTCACGTACTTGAAGATGATATCAAAATTGCTTTTGATGCAACTTCAGCATATGTACATGCAGAGAACAGTCGCAAGCTCAATGAGCTTGGGGTGTTAATGATTGATTTAACTCCTGCGGCAATTGGTCCATTTTGTGTGCCGCCAGTGAATTTGGAAGCTTTGTTGGATGCGGGTGAAGTACCTAATGTGAATATGGTGACTTGTGGTGGACAGGCAACTATTCCGATGGTCGCGGCAATTTCAAGGGTACAGACTGTTAACTATGCTGAAATCATTGCAACGGTTTCGACTAAATCGGTTGGGCCAGGTACACGTAAAAATATTGATGAATTTACCCGAACAACTGCTGGAGCAATTGAAAAAGTTGGTGGTGCCAAACAAGGTAAAGCCATCATTATTATTAACCCGGCTGAACCACCATTAATGATGCGTGACACAGTACATTGTTTAGTTGAAGGAGAGCCTGACCAAGTTGCAATTACGGAATCAGTCAATGCCATGATTAAAGAGGTACAAAAGTACGTACCCGGCTACAAACTGGTGAATGGACCTGTATTTGATGGCAATCGTGTTTCTATGTTTCTTGAAGTAGAAGGCCTAGGTGATTATTTACCGAAATATGCAGGTAATCTTGACATTATGACTGCGGCAGCTGCACGTACTGCAGAAATGTTTGCAGAACGCGTTTTATCTAATCAAAAAGCTGAAGTTGTTTAAGGAGAAACCGTATGTCTAAGATTATTGTGCATGATATGACTTTACGTGATGGTATGCATCCACAACGTCATCAAACTACAGTTGAGCAAATGATTGCCATTTCAACCGCGTTAGACGAAGCGGGTGTGCCATTAATTGAAGTGACTCATGGTGATGGCTTAGGAGGGAGTTCCGTTAACTACGGTTTCGCTGCTGCAACAGATGAAGAGTATTTATCTGCTGTTGTGCCACGCATGAAAAATGCCAAAGTGTCAGCGTTGTTATTGCCTGGCATTGGAACAGTTGATCATTTGAAAATGGCACATGAGATTGGTGTTTCAACCATTCGTGTCGCAACACACTGTACTGAAGCAGACGTGTCTGAACAGCATATTACTGCCGCACGAAAATTGGGAATGGACACAGTTGGCTTTCTGATGTTGGCACATATGGCATCGCCACAACATTTGCTAGAAGAAGCAAAAAAAATGGTGTCTTACGGTGCTAACTGTATTTATGTCACTGACTCTGCTGGGTACATGTTGCCACAAGATGTTACCGATCGGGTTGGGTTACTTCGTCAAGAACTTGATAGCAGTATTGAGTTAGGTTTCCATGGTCACCATAACTTGGGTATGGGCGTTGCCAATACTGTTGCTGCGGTTGACGCTGGCGCAATTCGGGTCGACTTGGCGGCAGCTGGTCTAGGAGCTGGAGCAGGCAATACGCCGCTTGAATTATTTATTGCGGTTGCAAATCGTATGCAAATAGAAACAGGCGTAGACTTGTTTAAAGTACAGGATATTGCAGAAGATCTTGTGATTCCAATGATGCTAAACCCAATTCGTGCCGATCGTGATGCAGCAACGTTAGGTTATGCAGGTGTATATTCTTCTTTCTTGTTGTTTGCAAAACGTGCTGAAGCTAAATATGGTGTCTCTGCACGTGAAATTTTATTAGAGCTTGGTCGCCGTGGTACGGTTGGGGGGCAGGAGGATATGATTGAAGATCTTGCCTTGACCATGTCAAAAGCGAAAGTAATGAGCGCATAAGTTTTTACAAATGAAAAAGAGCACTCCACGAGAGTGCTTTTTTACATCTAATGATTTGATCTAGATGAAATAACTTGGATATAAGCGTTATTTTCTATAAATGGATGGTCATCATTTTTGATTGGATGTGTTTCTATTTAAATAAAAAAACGATTAGAAAATTAAAAATAGCAAATTTAAACAAAGATATTTTAATGAAAAATAGATATATAACAAATGCTTATTCTGGTTTTTAGGAGATGATTAATCGTTTTTAGTGATCTGTTAAAAATCCTCATTACTGGAAAAGTAACATTTTTTTAAAGCATTGAGTTTAAAAAGAAAAATATCTTAATACTCTAGTCGAATTTTTCATAAAAATAGAGTTGAGCATGATAGGGCTTGGTTTCATGGATTGATTGAAAGGAAGTACGCAATGCGTCGTCAAACGTTATGGATCGCAATGGCTTGCGCAATAGCAACAATAGGGGCTACTGGCACACATGCTGGTTTTGTTGAAGATAGTCAGGTTCAGCTTAAATTTAAAAACTTTTATTTAGATCGTCAGTATGATGACACCCCTGCAAAAAACTGGGGGAGTTGGTCGCAAGCTGTGACACTGGATGCAAAATCGGGCTATGCACAGTTTGGGGCGTTACAACTCGGTGTTGATGTGTTAGCACAGTACGCTGTACGTCTGGATGGCCGTGACCGTAATGCCGATTGGGTTCTGCCGTATAGTGGAATTTCTGGTACAGGCACAGGAAAACAAGAGCGCCAGTTTGGTAAAATAGGAGCAACTCTTAAAGCGAAAATCAGCCAAACTGAATTACGAATTGGTGAAATTTTACCTGTAACACCAGTAATTCATTTTGATCCATCACGTCAATTATTGACCACTTATAATGGGGTATGGCTAGAGTCAAAAGATCTTAAAAACACCAAATTAACGTTAGGTTATTTGGATAGTATCAATGCCCGTTATGAAAATCAGCCAATGGATTTTGGTCTATGGCCTAAAGCATTAAATAATGATGGTAAAACTGATGGGATGTATGTTGCGGGCATAGATTACCAATTAAATAAAAACTGGTCTGCAAGTTACTTTTATGGCGATGTGACGAATATCTATCATCAAAATTACTTGGGTGTGAACTATAAAAACAATTATGACAAGTTAAAAGTCGATTCACACATACGTTTTTTCGACAATGCAGAGTCGGGAGATGCCTTGTATGGTGATATTGATAATCAGGCATTGTCTATAGGCTCAACCTTAACTTATGGCTCACACAGCGTAGGTTTATCTTATCAGCAAATGTTTGGTGATCATGGTAGTAACCCGAGTGCAGCAACTGGTGCACCATATTTCCCATCCCTCGCAGGTTGGGTACCTCAGCCTTATTTGGATAACTGGTCAGTTGCGAGCTTTATCCGTAAAGATGAGAAATCGGTGGGCGTGGCTTATAGCTATGATTTTAGTGATCTTGGCATTAAAGGTTTAAAAACCACTGCAAAATATTGGCATGGTTGGGGCATTGATTCAGCTTATGAATCAAGTGCATTAACAGGCAAAGGCAAAGAAGATGAATTCAACTTTATTCTGAATTACGTTGTGCCAGAAGGGAAGTTAAAAGGCTTAGGTTTTCAGTGGATGTATATCGATGTGAACTTCGACAATATTGCAGGCCAAGCAAGCGATTTGCAGGAACATCGTATTGCAACGACATATACCTATAAATTTTAAATACTTTTAAATATTTATTTAAATAACAAATGGTTATTAATATTTTTTTTGTATCACCTCATCGTAAACAAGTATCAGTTTAGGCGCTGTGAACAGGTAAGATGGGTGAGTAAAACATTTAAAATTTGGCCTACTAAAAGCAGCTTAATCTTGAGTTCAGCTGTATAAATTGTAAGAGGAATGACATGGGCACAGTACAAATCCCCGAATATAAAACAGATCCATTTTTTGGTTTGGAAGACAAATGGATTGAAACTGCAGCAGGCGAGCTCACTCATTATCATGAGCTTGGAGAAGGTACTCCAATTTTATTTTTACATGGTTCGGGTACTGGTGTTTCAGCAGCAGCAAACTGGTGGTTGAACTTACCACAAATTGCTGAGCAGGCACGCTGTATTGCTATTGATTCGATTGGTTATGGACAAACTGTTGTTGCAGAAGGGACTGCTTACGGTATCCGTGCATGGGTAGATCATGCAGTCCGTGTATTAGATGCTTTGGGAATTGAAAAAACCTGGTTAGTAGGTAATTCTTTAGGTGGTTGGTTAGCATTCCAGTTTATATTGGATTACCCAGAGCGTGTACTGGGTATTGTATCAATGGGAACGGGTGGTGCTAAACAGACGGCAGCACTTAAAGCACATGCTAATCCTGAATTGACAGAAGCTGGTATCCGTAAAACTTTAGAAATGTTTGTGGTCGATAAGTCTTTAGTCACAGATGAATTGGTTAAAGTTCGTTTTGACTCAGCAAAAAATGACTACGCATCAGATCGATTGATGGATGTTGTTGGTGCACGAGACCGTGACCGCTTTGAGTTCCCACTTGATTTTGAAAAGATGAAAGAGATCCAAGTTCCTGTGTTACTCATTCATGGGGTGCAAGATGTAGTTATTCCTGTATCTCGTACATGGGATATTTTGAATATTGTACCTTATGCTGATGCACATATTTTTAGTCAATGTGGTCATTGGTCACAAGTTGAAAGAGCACAAGAATTTAACCAGATTATTAAACAATATTTAGCAGTACATGATGTTAAATAAAATATAAAAAATACAGGAAGGATAAATTATTATTCTTCCTGTATTTAAATTAAAAAATTTGGTTTTTTGCTGAGCCCTGTTATTTTATCTTAGACTTTTGTATTAAATAAGATAAGTTAGATCTGGTTAATATTTAAGTAAAAAACTTTACTTAATAAATCCATGAATTCTTTAACCCCAGAAGATTCTGCATCTTTGCGATAGCTTACAAATAAATCTAAAAAAGGTAGATCGACATCAACAGGTCTAGTGACAATATTATTTAAAGTGAGCGGCTCTATATAGCTAGGCAAGATCCCGCAACCTAATCCCATCCCTATTGAATTAATATTAAATAAAATATTATGAGCAGTTTGCACAATATTAAATTTAATTTTATGAAGTTCAGCAAAATTAAGAATTGTATTATGTAAAATCGATGACTGTTCTGACGATGGGATAATAAAATCAATATTATTTAAAAGCTTCACAGGAATACGCTCGTATTGAGCAAGTGGGTGATCTCGAGGAAGCAATAGCATTAGAGGTTCACGTAATACAAACTGACTCTGAATTTCATCGTTATTTAAGTTATCTCTCATAAAGGCAATGTCAATTTCACCTTTCTTTAAGGCTTCCATTTGTTCGGTATTATTCATGCTCCGTAATTCAATTTTTAAGTTTGGATTTTGTATGCGTAAACTTGGAAGAACACACGGGAAAACTTTCATTTCTACTACTGGAACAAAACCAATGGTCAGTTGTTGTTTTTTAAATTTAGAAACTTGACGAGCCATTGAAATTGCTTTGTCCGCCTGAGCTAAAGTCAGACGGGCTTGTTCAAGAAATACACTACCTTCTTCAGTGAGTTCAACTTTACGTTTAGTGCGATGTAGTAATGTAACGCCAACCTCATCCTCAAGGTCTTTAATTTGTTGACTTAATGATGGTTGAGCTGTGTAGAGGCGAAGTGCAGCTTTACTAAAGTTGAGTTCTTCAGCCACCATTACAAAGTAGCGTAAATGACGTAATTCCATATCAGTTGTGATCCCAAAATCCTATTATTAACGTTGGATAGTTAATAAAATATGCTAAATGCTTGAAAACCATAAATCCGTTTATAAAACCACTGATCAGTATCAGTCGAACTTAATTTTAATATTTAAAATCTATAATGAATAATTCATAAAAAGTCTAATTTGAAACAAATAAAATATTTCACTTAAAACAGTTAAAAAATCATTATCCATTCAAATTGAATTTTATGTTGTGCGTTTTTGGCGGCAGCAGGAGTGCTTCTCATGAATGGAAAAATTGAAGTGTGTGAAATCGATGCTTTAGTCGATGCACAAAATGGACGTATCTCGCCAACTATCTATACAGATCCACAATTGTACGAACTAGAGTTAGAGCGTGTTTTTGGACGTTGTTGGCTATTTCTTTGTCACGAAAGCCAGATTCCAAAATCAGGCGACTTTTTCAATACATATATGGGTGAGGACCCAATTATTGTTACGCGTCAAAAAGACGGTTCTATTAAAGCATTATTAAATCAATGTCGTCACCGTTCTATGCGGGTTAGCTATGCTGACTGTGGTAATACGCGTGCGTTCACCTGCCCATATCATGGCTGGTCCTATGGGATTGACGGTTCTCTTAAAGATATTCCATTGGAAGGTATCGCTTTTCCACATGGGGCTTGTAAAGAAGAATGGGGATTGCAAGAGGTTCCTCGTGTTGCAAGCTATAAAGGTTTGGTTTTTGGTTGTTGGGCAGATGACACACCCGAATTACTCGACTATATGGGTGATATTGCTTGGTATCTCGATGCAATGATTGACCGCCGTGAAGGTGGCTCGGAAGTTATTGGTGGTATTCATAAATGGGAAATTAACTGCAACTGGAAATTTGCAGCAGAACAGTTTGCTTCTGATCAATACCACGCGCCGTACTCGCATGCCTCTGCAGTACAAGTTTTAGGTGGTAAACCTGATGATGCATCAAAAGCATTAGGTGCAGCACAAACGGCACGTCCAGTTTGGGAAACAGCAGAAAGCTGTGTGCAATATGGTCAACGTGGTCATGGTTCAGGTTTCTTCCTTACGGAAAAACCAGATGCTAATTTCTGGGTTGATGGTCAAGTAGCAGATTACTTCCGTGAAACCTATGAAGAAACAAAAGAGCGTTTGGGTGAAACTCGTGCTTTGCGTTTGGCAGGCCATAACACCATGTTCCCAACATTGTCTTGGCTGAATGGTATGACGACGATGCGTATTTGGCATCCACGTGGACCAGATAAAACCGAAGTTTGGGCTTTCTGTATCACGGACAAAGCAGCACCGCAGCACATCAAAGAAGCGATGGAGTTGAATGCTTGTCGAGCATTTGGCCCAGCTGGTTTTGCTGAAGCAGACGATGGTGAAAACTGGATTGAGATCCAGAAAGTGTTACGTGGTTATAAAGCGCGAAAAAGCAAACTCATTATGGAAATGGGTCTTGGCAATGAAAAATACCGTGAAGATGGTATTCCAGGTATTACTAACCATGTTTTTTCCGAAACAGCTGCACGTGGCATGTATCGTCATTGGGCAAACCTGTTGATGCATGAAAAATGGGAAGACGTACAACGGGCAGATGAGGCTTATGAGCAAGAGCTTTTGAAAAAAGCGGCTAAAAAGGATGAGAAGGAGCTTGTGAAATGAACCAGATCATTGACTCATTAAAACCACAGCCAGTATGGCGTTCTATTGGATTGGAACTTCACCACGACATTAGTCAGTTTCTATATGCAGAAGCACAGTTGTTAGATGACTGGAAATTCCGTGATTGGTTGGACATCTTAAGCGAAGATATTTTATATACGCTAAAAACGACGACAAATGCGCAAACACGTGATCGTCGTAAATGTATTGCACCACCATCAACATGGATTTATCACGACGACAAATTTGTATTAGAGCGCCGCGTAGCAAAATTAGAAACAGGGATGTCGTGGTCCGAAGAACCGCCATCACGTACTCGTCACTTGATTACTAATATTCGGGTCGAAGCAACTGCACAAGCAAATGAATATCAAGTTTTTAGTAATTATTTGCTTTATCGCTCACAAAAAGAAAAAGACGTATTGACCTATGTTGGTAAACGAGTTGATCTGATTCGAAAAGATGATAGCAGTAGTTTAGGTTGGAAAATTGCTAAACGCGATATCACCCTCGATCAAGCGACTTTGATTTCTCACAATATTACGGTGTTTTTCTAATGAATAAGATTTTCGTTTGTCAGATTGATGAGTTGGATGAAGGCGAAGCGCTGAAAGTAGATTGTAATGTAGGTGATATTGCTGCACTTGCGGTGTTCAATTTCAATGGTGAGTTTTTTGCCATGAATGATAAATGCAGTCATGGTAATGCTTCTATGTCAGAAGGCTACCTAGAGGATGATGGCACGGTTGAATGTCCACTTCATGCATCACGTTTTTGTTTGAAAACTGGCGTACCACAATGTGTACCAGCAACTGATCCGATTCAGACATTCTCTGTCGTGATTGAAGATGGTGCACTTTATGTCGAAATGGCAGGAGCGTAATGATGGGCTGGCTAGAGGGTGAAGTTGCACTAATTACTGGTGGTGGTTCGGGACTAGGGCTTGCGTTGGTTGAGCGCTTTTTGCAAGAGGGTGCGCATGTTGGTGTGTTGCAACGGTCTCAATCAAAAATAGATGAATTGATTGCACGCTATGGTGACAAAATTGTGGCGATTAATGGAGATGTGGCTAATTTTCAGGATAACGTTCGTGCTGTGCAGGCTACAGTAGAACGTTTTGGAAAACTGGACTGTTTTATTGGTAACGCTGGTATTTGGGATCATTATGCCGACATCGTTAACATGAGTGGCGAACAGTTAGATAAAGCCTTTGATGAAATCATGAGTATTAATACGAAAGGTTATTTGCTTGGTGCAAAAGCAGCTTTAGATGAGTTACTCAAAACTGAAGGCTCGATGATTTTTACCTTATCTAACTCAGCGTTTTATTCATCTGGTGGTGGTCCAATTTATACTGCATCAAAACATGCTGGTGTAGGTTTAGTGCGTGAACTGGCCTATGAGCTGGCACCCAAAGTGCGTGTGAATGCAGTTGCTCCATCTGGTATGAATGTCAATGTGAAAGGTGCCGCATCCCTTGGGCAGGAAAATCTAGGATTACTTGATGCACGCGATCCGCAAAAAATTGGACAAGGCATGCCATTGAGATTCTTACCAGAACCAGAAGACATGACTGGTTCTTATGTATTGCTTGCATCTCGTCAAAATAACCGACCATTATCTGGCGTTTTTATAAATGCTGACTGTGGTTTAGGAATTCGTGGCTTACGCCAATCGAACGCTGGTTTTTTTGATGCTTAATTTTAATCCGATATTAATGGACTAATAAGACAGCTAAAAACTGTCTTATTTCGGAGCTAATCATGACTGTTAAACTTATTTGTGCTTCTCATAGCCCACTAATGGAATTTGCGTCTCCGGCAGAACAACAACAAGAACAAACGGTGCGTCATACTTTTGAAAAACTGGCAGCCGAGGTCAAAGCATATGACCCAACTTTAATTATTGCTTTTGGGCCAGATCATTTTAACGGCTTCTTTTATGACCTGATGCCGAGTTTTTGCGTGGGTGTACGTGCGACGGCGGCAGGTGATTGGAATTATGGTCCGGGTGAGCTCAATGTGCCAGAAAACACAGCATTGGGTTTAATTCGACGTGTACTTGATGAAGGTGCGGATGTTGCATATTCATATCGTATGCAAGCGGATCATGGCGTAACCCAACCGCTGCATTTTTTATGTGATGGTCAACTTAATCGTTATCCAACCATTCCAATATTTATTAATGGTGCAGCTGCGCCAATGCCTACGACAAAACGAACGATTGCTTTAGGACGAGCGGTTGGGGCTTTCATCAACTCAATTAATCTAGAAAATGAACGTATATTAATTTTGGGCACAGGTGGACTTTCACACGATCCACCAACCCCTCAAATGGGCTCTGCACCACCAGAAGTTGAAGAATTTCTAATTGCCGGACGTAACCCAACTGTTGAAGCTCGTAATACACGTCAGGCCAAAATCATTTCAGTGGGACAGCGTTTGGCAGCAGGTGACAAGAGCGTATCTGTTCCACTTAATCCAGAGTGGGACGAACAGTTATTGGAAAAATTCAAAAATGCAGACTTTGCTGCGCTTGAAAATATGACTGAAGATGAAATTCGCCGTGAAGGTGGGCGTGGTGGGCAAGAAGTTCGTACATGGATGGCTGCTTTTGCGGCATTAGAAGCTGTTGGCGATTATGAGATGACCTTACATTGCTATGAACCTATCAGTGAATGGATTGCTGGTTTTGGCATTGTATCTGCCGAGCTGAAATAAAGGATAAAACGATGAATATTCAAACTATTGTCATCATCGGTGCTGGACAGGCAGGTGCAAGTGCTATTCTGGAACTACGTAATAACAAATACGACGGTAAAATCATTTTGATTGGAGATGAATCACATCTGCCTTATGAGCGTCCCCCTTTATCTAAAGATATGATTTTAAGGCCTGAACAGACCAAAATTGAAATTCTGTCACAACAAAAATTGAAAGATTTAGGTGTTGAGACCATTCAAGGCAATGCGGTTGTTCGCATTGAGCCTGAACAATATCAAGTGATTTTGAAAAATGGTGAAAGTATTCACTATGATAAGTTATTACTCGCGACAGGAGGGGCTCCTCGTCGTCTTCCAATGTTAGATGCAGTCGGTAAACATGTTTATACCCTGCGAAATTTGGAGGATTCACAAGCCTTGGTTCCAGTCTTTCAAGCAGGGAAGCGCATTTTGCTTGTAGGCGGCGGGGTTATTGGTCTTGAATTAGCTTCAAGTGCTCGTTTTAAAGATTGTCAGGTGACCTTAATTGAACAGAGCCCAATGATTATGGGACGTTCACCAGCAATTATTAGCCAATTTTTACTTGATGAACACCGTAATCGAGGGGTTGATATTCACTTAAATGTGCAAATTGCCAATGTCACCTTACGTGGTGAAGAGATAGTTGTAATATTGGAAAGTGGTGAAGAGCTGATCGCCGACGCTGTTGTATATGGCATTGGGATTGTACCGAATGCTCAATTGGCCATAGATGCTGGTTTAGACGTCGATTTTGCCATTAAAGTGAATGAAAACTGCCAAACTTCGAATCCAGATATTTATGCTGCTGGTGATGTAGCAACTCAGTTGCGTGCAGATGGTAATTATGCCCGTATTGAAACTTGGGAAAATGCCAATAATCAAGCAGGCACTTTTGCTCGTCATGTCATGGGATTAGCGCAACCTAAAGCTAATCCATCATGGTTCTGGACAGATCAATATGATATTAATTTTCAATTCGTTGGCGATATGTCTGCAAAAGAATGGCATATACGAGGCAATATGAATCCGCAAGAAGACAAAAATGTTGGATTCACCTTATTTGGCTTAGACCAAGGTATCGTTGTAGCAGGTATTGCTGTTAATCAAGCTAAAGATGTTAGGCATTTAAAAAAATTGGTTTCTAGTTCTAGCGCCTTTGATAAAGAAAAGTTGCTAGATGTGTCTATTGAATTACGCAAATTAATTTAATTAGGGTTTTTATACTAAAAGCCTATTTAATATTGAAAATAAAAACCGTCATGATTATATGGCGGTTTTTTTATGGGTAATCATAAATATTTTCCATGAGTGGATATTGTTAATACTTAATTTGAACTGCATTATAATTTTTAACTATTAATAGATTTGATTTTTGTTGAGTGATTAATATGTTTTTTGGATTTTAAATTTTAAATTTGTAAGTTAAATAATTGAAATATATATTTATTTTAATTTTATTATAGGTTGTTTCTATAAGACTAAAGTATTTAAGTGAAATGTAGTAAATGTTTTTTAATTTTTTTATGAAATTATAGAACTTAAGGCTAATTTAGAAATAAAAGCAGTTAATAAATGATGGTGAATGATTTTTTAAACTAGTAGAAAAGGATTTTTCTATGGACCGTGCAGGAAATAAGCACTCTATTATTACGATCGTCATTTGTTTTTTAATTGCTGTGATTGAAGGGATTGATATTCAGGCAGCGGGTATCGCTGCTGTAGGTATTCGAGAATCTTTTGGTCTGGATAGCTCTCAACTCGGTATTTTTTTTAGTGTCGGAATATTGGGGTTATTACCCGGTGCATTAATTGGTGGACGTTATGCAGACCGGATTGGCCGTAAGATGGTGTTAATCGGGGCTGTCGCTATTTTTGCAGTATTTACCCTTTGTACCGTTTGGGTGAATAGTTTCTATATGTTGCTGTTAGTACGTTTTTTAGCAGGAGCTGGATTAGGGGCTGCAATGCCAAATTTAATTGCTCTAGTTTCAGAAGCTGTTTCTAGCGAAAATCGTGGGCGTGCTGTAGGTTTGATGTATTGTGGTATGCCAATAGGAGCCATATTGGTGTCATTACTGGCAGCCTACGATGTAAGTGGACATTGGCAAACAATTTTTTACGTTGGTGGAATCGTTCCTCTTCTTGTACTTCCACTTATGATCAAATTTTTACCGGAGTCACGGGAGTTTTTACAAACTAGATTTCAGGATAAATCTATTACACGCATAGAAAGCTCTTTTAAAAATCTATTTCAAAATAACTATGCAGGGCAGACCCTATTACTTTGGGCAAGCTATTTTTTTACCTTGATGGTTGTATACATCATGTTGAGTTGGTTGCCATCTCTATTTATGGAGTTGGGATTCTCTCGTCAACAGGGTAGTTTAGCTCAAGTCTTTTTCCAAATGGGCGCTGCACTAGGCACGGTTGTTTTGGGTATTTTGATTGATCGCTGGAATAAAGCTTATGTCATTATATTGATGTACATAGGTATTTTAGCTGGTTTATTTAGTTTAAATGGAGCCGGTAGTCTTACTGCGATGTATGCAGCCGCAGCATTAATGGGAACATTTACAATTGGTGGGCAAGGCGTTTTATATGCATTTGGTAGCATTGTATATCCAACTGAGATTCGGGCAACTGGTGTAGGCAGTGCTGCAGCGGTTGGGCGTATTGGTGCAATGTTAGGACCTGCGATTGCTGGACAATTACTCGCGATGGGAAGCGGTGCTACAGGCGTAATTTCTGCTGCCATCCCTGGAATTATCATTTCAGCATTACTGATGCTTTTGGTGATTCGCAAATTACATCAGGCCCAATAATCTGAATACCACAATGAAAAAAGCTCATATTTAGGAGCTTTTTTCATATTTGGCATTATTTGAGTGAAATTTCAAATTTGATCATCCGAATGTTTTAGTAAGTTCATAACTATATCGAGCATATGAGTCGAATTACGGTTTTACTAATCATCTATATTGAGTAAGAAAAATGTATTCAGTTACCAAGGAAAAGCTTTGGAATCGTTCATTTATTCTGTGTGTATTGAACAATCTTTTTTTATTCATTTATTACTATGCATTACTCACAATATTGCCACTTTATATTTTAAAAGAATTATCCGGTTCAATCAGTCAGGCTGGTTTGGCGTTAACCTTATTTTTGGTTTCATCTATTATCACTCGTCCTTTTTCTGGCTTAATTATTGATCGGTTAGGTAAAAAATATGCCTTACGTGGTTCGGCATTATTATTTGCACTTCTGGCATTAAGTTATCTATGGGCAAATCAGTTATGGCTTTTATTGCTTATTCGTTGTGTGCATGGGATCTGGTTTAGCATTTTGACGACAGTAATAGTGCCTATAGTGAATGATTTTATACCTGAGCATAGAAAGGGCGAGGGTATGGGATATTTCGTAATGTCTACGAATCTGGCTGTTGTTTTTGGGCCAATGATTGCATTAGCTACGATACGGTACACCAGTTTTTATAATTTATTTGCCTTTTTAGCATTCATTGTTTGTTTAGGTTTAATTTTTTGTTTTCTTATTCCCGTTTCTTCCTTAAAAGATAAGGAGATCATCTCTGCAAAGCGGAGTATTACATTTGACGATATCTTTGAAAAAAGGGTGATGTCTATCGGCGTTATTGCTTTATTTACTGCAATGTCTTATTCAAGCATTATGAGCTTTATTAGTGTCTATAGTGAAACAAAAGGCTTATTAGCGGCGACCAGCATATTTTTTATTATATTTGCCATATCAATGATTATAGTGCGCCCTTGGGTAGGTTATTCTTATGATAAAAGAGGGGCTAATTCCGTGGTTTACCCTTCATTTATCCTTTTTTCAATAGGCTTATTTTTAGTTAGTTGGATGCAAACACAGTGGGGCTATTGGTTGGCGGCAGTACTCATAGGAATGGGATACGGATCCCTTTTCCCTATTTTTCAAACCATGGCAATACAATCGGTTGAGAAAAAGAGAATAGGGCATGCTGTTTCAACCTTTTTTACTTTATTTGATTTCGGAATGGCGATTGGTTCAGTTTTGGTAGGATTAATTATTGCCCAAATAGGCTATGAGAAAACTTATCAGTTGTGTGCATTCCTTACGATAATGACTTTAGTTTTATATCGTTGGGTATGTAATAAAGATGGAAAGACAATAATTAGGATATGACATGGAATTACGTCACTTACGCTACTTTGTTGCGGTTGCTGAAGAGCTGAATTTTACTAAGGCAGCAATGCGTATGCATACGGTGCAACCTTCTCTTAGTCAGCAGATTAAAGATTTAGAAGAAGAAGTGGGAGTTCAGCTTTTTATACGAAGTAAGCGAAAAGTTGAACTGACCAAAGCAGGAGAAGTCTTTTTTAAAGAAGCTCTAATCATTTTAGAACATACAGAAAAAGCAATTAGTTTGGCTCAACAAACTGCTAAAGTTGAACAAGAACAATTAAATATTGGTTTTGTTCCAGCGGCAGAAATGAAAATCTTCCCCTATATCATGCCCAATATAAGAGCGCATTTCCCAGAATTAACAATTGATTTTCATAGCCTTACGGATGATGAACAACTAGTAGCGCTTAGAAAAGGCGAAATAGATATCGCTTTTACTCGCTATGGAACTGATTCAGATGAACTGGTTTCGATTCAGGTATTTCAAGAGCCACTTACCTTAATTATTCCCAAAAATTCGCCAGAGGCTCAGCAGGAACGCATTAGTATAAAAAGTTTTGAACAACATGATTTTGTGATTTGCAATGAAGAGTCATCGCCAGAACTTTATCGAATTATTCATAACTTCTTTAAAAAAACTAAGCTTAACGTCACTGTTGTACAGCACTCAACTAATATATTACTTAACGTTAATTTAGTCGGAATGGAAATTGGTTGGAGCTTGGTACCACAGTATGTGATTCCTCTATTAGGAGATAAAATTATAGTTAAAAAGACGATAGAACCATTACCGATGATAGGTTTATATGTTTCTTATCGAAAAGATCATGTTAATAAAGCTATAGATTTGATTTTAGATGTACTTAAAAAACAATTTTATCTGGACTTTAGTTAATATAAAAAAGCCATTCAAAAGAATGGCTTAAAAAACTTTAGTTAATTAAATGCATTTTTTCAAAAAGTTCTTCACTTATACTATTCACTGTTTGGGGAATAGCAAGACCTGCTATAAAACGGTCAGGTCGTAATATCACCATAGATTGATTTGTTTGACCGAACCAAGTGCGGATTTCACTATCTGCATCACCGATTGTAATGAAATCTGCATTAGAAGTTTGATTGGGTGCATCTAATTGCACGTTAGGGACGACTTGAATAAATTTTATACCTAACTTAATCCATTTTTTCATAATATTGGGTGAGATGCCCCAAGTTGGATTGACTCCCCAAGCGAGAATGGCAAAGTTATTTCCAATGACATCATCTAATAAAATTTTGTCTTTGTTTCCAAACTGTACATGAGGCTGTATGAACATCTTTCCAACAGGTGTATTTTTTCCTGAAAATGGTGCCAATATTCCCTCATTATATTTTGGCATTGGCTTGAAACGCATTTCTAGTAAATAGCGTTTTATGGGTTGTATGTAGTTCAATGCATAAGAAATACTATCGCGAACAACACCTTGCCATTTTTTCGGTGGAGCAAGTACATGACCCGCTAGAACGGATAAATTAATCATTGCTTGTGCGTGGTCTTTCCTTTCTAGTTGATAGCTATCAAGAATTTCAGGGCTTGCCACTTTTTTAATGACCAAAGCCATTTTCCAAGCAAGATTAAATGCATCACGCATACCACTATTGTAACCTTGGCCCTGCCACACAGGCATAATATGTGCAGCATCGCCTGCCAATAAAATACGGTCTACGCGGAAACGATCTGCAATACGTGCATTATGTGTATATACACGTTGGCGTATGACTTCAATATTGTCCGTATGAGGTAAAACTTTTCCTAATAGACGATTAATGTTCTCAGGTTTACTAAGTTCTTCTTGGGTCTCTCCCGGCATTACCATAAATTCAAAACGTCGGATGCCATGTGGTAAAGCTGCTGATACGTAAGGACGAACTGGATCACAGCATAAATATACATGAGGAGTAGCTAATGGATCGTTTGCAAGATCAATAACAATCCATTGGTTAGGTGCTGTTTTTCCTTCAAAATTAATGTTCAGATTACGACGTACAAATGAATTTCCGCCGTCACAAGCAATAAGGTACTGTGCTTGAATAATTTCTTGTTTTTTGTCTTTTGTAGTGAGGTTTAAAGTTACGTGATCTTTGTCTTGAGTAAAACTATTTAAGTGGCGCGAAAAAAATACCTGTGTTGTTGGGTATAACGCTAAACCTTCAAGTAAAACACGGTCAACTTGAGGTTGAATAAATGCGTTACGACGTGGCCAACCAAATTCGCGAGTCATGGGTTGGATATCTGCAAAGCAACGTCCTTTAGGAGTTAAAAAGCGCATCGCATGATTTGGGGTGGTATGCGGTAAAACTTGTTTAATTAATCCTAAAGATTGGATTGTTCTTAATGATTCATCATCAATACCAATGGCTCTTGGATAATCAATAAGTTGATCTAATTGTTCAATAACAGTAACTTGTACACCTTGCTTACTTAAGTAATTTGCAATTGTTAATCCAACAGGTCCTGCCCCTAAAATTGCAACTTCCGTGGTGTGATGTTGAGTTTGATTCACAGTAAATATCCCTTACTATCAAGTTTTCTTATTAATATCAAACTTGAAAGAAGGTTGAATTTAATCAATAGTTTAATAAGTGAATTTTAAAAAGCAGGATGTATATTTAATTTTTTTTAATATATTGTATTTAAAAGAGTTTTTATATTCTTGCAATAGTTTTTTTAAATCCAATCATTGTTTTAAATTATAATTGAAGGATGTCGCTTTTAGAGCTAAAGATTTATTCATTGTAAAAATAATAAAACTTTTATTATCAATAATTTAATTTGATGTAAATACTAATATTATAAACTTTTATAATGAGTAACAGTTATACAATGCCAAATAAGTTGCCATGATGGAAAATAGTATTTCTGTCACAAATCACTCTAAATGGCAGACATAATCAATCACTTCATTTGTCATAATTTTAAATTTACTATTTTCAGGAACATAAAAAGATTCACCGCTAGAATAAATTGTAGCTTCTGGTTCATCGCCAATTTGAACAGTGCATTTCCCAGAAATAATTTCGATGCGCTCTGGCACATGAGTTTTAAATGTTAAAGCCTTATCTGATGGAAGAATAACTCCAAGAGTCTTTTTTGTTCCATCAGCTAGTTCAATTACGTGACTAATAGAATGCCCCTCATAGTAGACATTAGCTTTTTTTGTTATAGAAACAGAATCAAATTGATTTGGCATTTCTTGTATCTCTTTATTGTACTAAATATTATTAAGATAATAATAAAAGTTCCTCTGAATCTTCAAGCTATAAAATTACATTTTAGGTAAGCAATAAAAGTAACTTTTCTCTCAAGTAGATCACTAACGAGAAATTAGTAAATATCAATTAAATGATTCAAAAATAAAAAGCCCAAGGTGAGAGCTTTCTAATCTATGAAATACTTAATATTAGGATCTTGAGCAAAATGTAAGCTAAATAAGGCAATTGCACGCAAGATAAACTGATGACTAAAGTCTGGTTGGTAGATTTAATACTACCTGAGCATCCTCAATAACATCTAAGCGTAGAATTATCTAGCGTAGTTTTTATATATAAATAAGGTCAGAAAAGATGAAATATTTGTCTTTTTCTAATTTTTAGAAAACTTATCTAGAGTATAAAAGCATATAAAAAATAAGATTTTGAAAAATATAAAATTATAGTTGTGAGTACAGGCAGAGATAAGTTGAGCTAAAAACATTACTT
The DNA here is from genome assembly GCF_031799005.1 of Acinetobacter sp. V102_4. Taxonomy (NCBI): domain Bacteria; kingdom Pseudomonadati; phylum Pseudomonadota; class Gammaproteobacteria; order Moraxellales; family Moraxellaceae; genus Acinetobacter; species Acinetobacter sp. V102_4. Next base: position 24,627 of record NZ_JAVQNR010000037.1, read on the forward strand.
ATATGAAATAAAATGAATAGTAAACTACTGGTTATTCCATAAAAAAACATCATAATTGGATATAACCTTTATTTATAAACCTTGTCCTAAGCTATTATGAAAATTGAAGATATTGAAGCTTTTGTTTGTTTTGTCAATGTTCAATCTACCAGTCTGGCTGCCCAGCAATTAGGTATTTCACAGCCTGCTATTACTAGAAGGATCCAAAATCTAGAATCAGATTTAGGATTACAACTTTTTGACCGTAATACACGCCCTCTAAAATTGACTCAGCTAGGATTTCAAATTTTTGAGCAGTGTGCTCAGGTTACTGCTGAAATGGATGCATTAGGACAACTAGTTAACAGCTATAAATTATCGACCCAAAACTTACGGATTGGCATTGCGACAAGTCTATCAGACACGATCTTGTCAGGTATTTTAGAAGACTTAAAGCAAAGTTACCCAACATTAAACTTAGAAATTAGCACAGGTTGGGGTATCGATTTATTAGATAAATTTAAGGAAAAAAAGCTAGATTGCATTTTTTCAACAACAGCTCAAACTTATGGGCAGAATGACCAGATAAACATGGAAATTTTAGGTCAGTTACAAATTGTGCCGACTGTTTCAAAAAAATTAAAAAAGATGTCTGTACAGCATCTTGCTGATTGTCAGTCTTTAGGATGGATTCTTAATACTGAAGGGTGCGGTTTTCGCCAATATCTCGTATCGGAATACCATAAATTGAATCAGTTACCTAATATAAAAATTGAGGTTACAGGAACCAATTTGCAGATGAATTTATTGGCTCAAGGTCTTGGAGTAGGATTATTACCTAAAGAAGTTTTTGAAAAGAGTATTTATGCTGCTCAACTTACCTCAATCGAACTTACTGACTTCAATTTATCAGTGCAACTTTTTTATATGATTCAACCCGATTTGAATGAAGTCTATCAATCAATTTGCCAGGAGATGAGCCGTAAAGTACAGAGCATACTAGGATGGGGATGAAATAAAATCTCAAGAAATTTTATTGAGCATAATCAATATAAAAAGCATTAGTTGAAGATAACGCTTTCGTTGACGTCCGCAATGTTTTGAGCCTCACTCATTCTATTAGTATTCCATATTTTAATATTATTATATATTTAATATTTGTTTTTAACATATTAAGACCTGCCGTATTCTTATAAAAAATACATCGGATTTAAATATGGCAATTCAAATTTTAGGAATGATCTGGCACCGTGAGGCATCTGAAATTATTCCAGCGACAAAAACTTTTGATAAAAATTATATTGTCAAAATTGCTCAGGCACATGAACAGGCAGGGTTTGACCGTATTCTATGTGGCTATTGGTCCGATCAGGCTGATGGTTTTTTAGTGACAGCCTATGCTGCTGCACATACGTCTAAAATAAAATTTTTACTAGCACATCGTCCGGGCTTTGTTTCTCCAACATTGGCAGCCCGTAAATTGGCAACCTTGGATCAGCTGATGGATGGACGTTTAGCACTACATGTTATTTCTGGCGGGAGTGATATTGATCAGAAAAAAGATGGAGATTTTTTAAATAAGCAAGAACGCTATGCACGTAGTGCTGAGTTCATCGAAGTTGTACAAAAAACATGGTATAGCCAAGAACCTTTTAGCTATGAAGGTGATTATTACCATGTAGTAGATGCTTATTCTGAAATTAAACCACTCCAAACACACTTACCCATTTATTTTGGCGGTTCTTCCATAGAAGCTTTACAAGTTGCCGCAAAACAGGTTGATATTTTTGCGCTTTGGGGAGAGCCTCTAGCGGGGGCCCAAGAGCAAGTTGAAACACTAAATCAGTTGGCAGCACAACATGAGCGCCAACTTGATTACAACATTTCATTTCGCCCAATTATTGCTGATAGTGAGTCCATAGCTTGGGAAAAAGCGCAAGAAATTTATCAATTATCTAAAAAACAATTAGAAAATTTTGGCTTACAAGCTGCCAGAAAAAAACCACAAAGTACGGGTGGGCAACGTTTACTTGCAGCAGCAGGGCAAGGTGAACGTTTAGATACCAATTTATGGACTGGTATTACTTCTTTAGTTCAAGGCAGTTATAACTCCACGGCATTAGTGGGTACCCCAGAACAAGTTGCAGAGTCTATTTTGCAATATTACAAACTCGGCATTCATAGCGTATTGATACGTGGGTTTGATCCTGTTCAGGACGCAATTGATTATGGTCGAGAGCTATTGCCCCAAATCCGTGAAAAAACAGAAAAATATGATCAACAGCAACAGCTGATTTCGGCCTAATTAGAAAGGAAATAATAATGAATCACTATGGAAAAATTTTATTGGGTGTTTTTACAACAGCAATTTTAGTCGGTTGTACAAAAAAAGAGACTTCACCTGAACATGCTCAGGCATCTGAAGTCAAAGCAAATAAGGAGCAGGTTGTGCTCAATATTGGTGATCAAAAAGGCAATATGCGTGCACAGCTTGAAGCATCTGGTGCTTTAAAAAATGTCTCATATAAAATCAATTGGTATGAATTTCCAGCTGCTGCACCAGTTGCAGAAGCATTAAAAGTAGATGCGATTGATATTGGTTATTTGGGTGATGCACCTTTTATATTTGCCAATTCTAATGGGGGAACAGCCAAGGCTATTGCCGTTTATAAAGCAGATCCATATCCAGTTGCTATTTTAGTGCCGCAGAATAGTCCAATTAAGTCTGCCAAAGATTTAAAGGGTAAAAGTTTAGCATTTAATAAAGGCTCAATTAGTCATCTTTTAACTTTAAAAGCCCTAGAACAACAAGGTCTGAAGCCTGAAGATGTGACGTTTAAATTTTTACCGCCTGCCGATGGAAAATTAGCTGTTGCCAATGGTTCAGTGGATGCTTGGGTGGTATGGGATCCATATACGGCATATGCTGAGCTTAAGGATCATTTTCGGGTTGTGGTTAATGGTCGTGGTTTGTATTCAGGTTATACCTTTTTAGCAGCCACGGATAAATCTTTAAAGGATCAGAACAAACGTGTGGCAATTCAAGATTTCATCTATCGTTTAAAAGAGTCGCAAGCTTGGGCAGGACAACACGGGGATGAGTTTGGTAAAGCTTATGCCAAAATAACTGGACTACCAGAGGATGTGGGAATCAAAGCTTTTAAACGTCGTAATGCCTCGTGGGAGCCGATCGATAATGAAGTGATCAAAGTTTCTCAAGGAACTGCCGATTTTTATACCAAATATAAGCTGATTGATAAAAAGTTTGATGTGACATCTTCATTTGATACTGGTTTTAAAGTGGAGCAAAAATAAAGATGAGTCAGTTGCAACAAGTACTCCAGCCGTTGATTGAAAGAATTGAATATGGAATTTCACAGCAATTAGAAGATGTTGATCTCATACAATCTTTTATTCCAGAGTTTCGTAGATTGCTGCATTTAAATGATTGGTTACCAAGCTCTTATCGGCAACCGAACCCTGAACGCTATCAACAGTTTTTATTATATCGCGATCCGGAAGATCATTTTTCAATTGTCAGTTTTGTATGGGATAAGGGACAAACTACACCAATCCATAATCATGAAGTTTGGGGAGTCGTTGGTGTCCTGCAAGGTGAAGAAATCTCACAGCGTTACCAAAGAAATGCATTAGGGCATTTTGAGATCACTGGTGAACCAGATCATTTAAAAGTTGGCGAAATTGATTTTTTTACTCCAGCCTTGGGTGATGTGCATCAAGTGCGTAATGCGCTGTCCGATCAGGTTTCGATTAGCATTCACATTTATGGTGCTGATATTGGCAAAGTAGAACGCTATACCTTTGCTTTAGATGGCACAGCAAAGCGTTTTATTTCAGGTTATTCAAATCAGGAACATTAATATGACAACCAATATTCAAACTTATCAAGATATCCGCAAAAAGCTATTGGCTGGTCAAGAAATCGCACTAATTGATGTACGTGAAGAAGATCCATATGCTCAAGGTCATCCTTTGTTTGCTGCCAATATTTCTCTTTCCAAATTTGAAGTCGAAATTCTCAATCGAATACCTCGTCTGTCTACTGATATTGTTATTTATGACAATGGTGAGGGTTTGGCACAACGTGCCTATCAACAGTTACAAGCATTAGGCTATCAGCAGATTTCATTATTGGATGGTGGTTTACAAGGCTGGAAAGATGCAGGTGGTGAAATTTTTATTGATGTCAATTCGGCAAGTAAAGCCTTTGGTGAATTTGTTGAACATTATAAAGGGACGCCGTCACTGTCAGCTCAAGAAGTCAAAAAATTAATTGATGATCAGGAAAACATTGTCATTCTGGACGCTCGTCGTTTTGATGAATATCAAACCATGAGTATTCCGGGCGGTATCAGCGTACCTGGTGCTGAATTGGTACTTCATGCTAAAAATATTGTTAAAGATGAAAATACTAAAATTATTGTGAATTGTGCGGGGCGTACACGTAGTTTAATTGGTACACAGTCATTGATTAATGCCAAGATTGGACATGAAGTCTATGCTTTACGTAATGGTACGATTGGTTGGACATTGGCGCAGCAACAATTGGCTTTAGGACAACGCCAACAATATACTAATTTTGCTAATAAAAATAATCCATCAGGCATATTAGAGAATACCAAACAATTAACACAGCAGGCTGGTGTAAAAACGATTAGTTTGGAGCAACTACAACTATTCCAACAACAGAGTGAACGCACCACCTATGTTTTTGATGTACGGTCAGAAGAAGAGTATATACAAGCGCATTTACCCAATAGTCGTTGGATTGGCGGTGGGCAACTAGTTCAGGAAACTGATCATTATGCGAGTGTACGCGGTGCCAGAATTGTACTAATTGATGATCAACTCGTCCGTGCTTATATGACTGCCTCTTGGTTGGCGCAAATGAATTGGGATGTCTACGTACTCGATGCGGATTTTCAGACAATATTTACCGAGCAAGGAGGGTGGAAACCAGTTGTTCCGTTGTTGCATATAAAACATCGGATTACACCTGAACAATTGCAAGCATGGTTAGATGACCGTGAAGAAGTCACTATTCTGGATTTTACAAGTAGTGCAAACTATCAAAAAGGGCATATTCCTACTGCTCAATGGGTCTTAAAAGCAGATATTGAACGACTGTTTAATGAGAAAAAAATTCCAACAAATCATAAAATTGTTGTGACTTGTGGTACTAGTCTGTTAGCACAATATGCAGTATCTGTTCTTCAAGCCAAAATTTCAGAAAATGTTTATGTCTTGGAAGGGGGGAATCAGGCATGGGCAAAAACTTTTGTTTTTGAAACTGATAAACATGTGTACTTATCTCCCCGTATAGATCGGTATAAACGCCCTTATGAAGGAACGGATAATTCTATCCAAGCTATGCAAGACTATTTAGAGTGGGAATATGGATTAGTTGCCCAACTCAATACAGATGGGACACATGGTTTCTTTGTAGTTTAGTTAAATATTTAACTAAGATATTGATAAAAACATAATAGCTCTTTTAAAGCGAAGAAGAGCTATTATGAAAATCAAAAGTATTAATCAAAACTTGTTCTTGAGATTTCTCTAAAAATGTCTTTTTGAAACCAAGTAATAACTGTTGCCTGAAAAACAGTTATTCAACAATAAACTATCACTTTTATGCACAGATAGCGAAACATATTTTTATAAGCTATTGAAAATAATTATAAAAATATTTGGCATGTAAATTGAAATATAACAGCAATATTTTTTTATCTCATCGTTTAACAATCGACGTTATGAGGGGGGATTGCAAAAATGTCAGATTATTCGCAAAGTCTTATTTCACTGTTGGCATACCACGCAACAGCACGTCCAGATGCAATTGCATTAAGACATAAAAAGCTGGGTCTGTGGCAGCACTGGTCATGGAAAAACTTACTAGAACTTAGCGAGAGATACGCGTCTGCGCTTTATGAGTATGGTTTTCAAAACAAGCAAACTTTTCTTATTGTCAGTGCTCCGAATATTGATGTAGTTGCTATTAGTCTGGCTATACAGGCTTTAGGTGGCGAAGTTCAATTGATTGACCAAAGTGTTGATACATTAAAAACAGAAGACTTTTTACGACACCTTGCGATTTTAAAGCCAGATTATATTCTCGTAGAAGAGCTAGAGCAGCTTGTTTCAATTGAAACATTACGTTATCACCCAATTTATATTTTTTATATTGAACAAAGCAAATTAAGTACATTTGAATATGACTATGTTGTAGCTGTCGATAAATTATTAAAAAATTCTAACGAGAAATATCGTATTGATTTTAAAACGAGTCAGCTCGAACCTGCACAAATTGCTTTTAGCTTTGAACGGATTGAATCTAATCAACGACTGAGAGTGCAATATTCTCATCAAGATTTGATTGCAGAGGCCAAACATTTAGTTCAAAACCACCACCTAGATCATCATGAGGAAGCTTTTGTCACGCGTGCTTTTTCAAGTGTTGGGCACATCCGTTATCTATGGTCATCATGGCTACTTGCAGGTTTTAACTTAAATATTCCTGAGACCTTAAATACTCGTGATCAGGATAGACAGATTATTTCGCCAACATTGATTTTAGGGACCAATCAAACCTATGCCCGTGTTGAGCAGTTAATTTATAACCGCTTACCAAGTGATAAATGGCTTGCCAAACATTACCTGCACGCACTTCAAAAACAGAAAAATGAAGAAAAATTATCTTTGATTGATAAGTTTAGCTTTGCCTTATTTAAGCAAGTCATTTTAGAAGAGTTGGGTTTTTCACATCTTAAAGTGGCTTTAACAGTGGGGCAGCCTGTCACACTTGCAACACGAAATTTTTATCAAAGTTTAGGTGTGAAGTTACACGAATGGGGAGAATATGCCGAATGGCAAAGTACCCAATTGGACAATTCGCAGCTTCATTCTTTGCCCATAACAACAATAAATTAAGAGGGGAATATATGTCAGTATCATCTGTGGTATTGCTAGAACTTAAGGCGATTGATTTATCTTTTGGCTCTTCACAAGTGCTCAAGCAACTTAGCTTAGAGGTGAGAAAGGGAGAGATTTATTCTTTAATTGGTCCCAATGGGGCCGGCAAAAGTTCGGTAATTAATATTATTAATGGCATTTATCAGCCGCAATCTGGTCAGATCATTTTTGCTGGTCAGGTTTTGCATAACTATAAGGCAAAGCATGCACCCTATTTAGGAATTGCGCGCACCTTTCAAAATTTAGCACTCTTCAAGCAAATGTCGGTATTGGACAATGTCTTAACTGGACGAGTATTAAAAAGTCGTCACTCATTATTAGGTGCATTATTGTCTTTACCAAGCACTCAAAAAAATGATGATTTACAGCGTTTTAAAGCTGAAGAAATTTTAAAACTGTTGAATCTACAAGAATACCGAGACCAATTGGTTAGCTCGCTGTCTTATGGTTTGCAAAAACGTGTGGAGTTGGCAAGAGCATTGGCAGCAGAACCTCAGTTTCTGCTTTTAGACGAGCCAATGGCTGGAATGAACCATGCTGAAAAACGAAGTATTGCCAAGTTTATTCAAAAGATAAATCAACAGTTGGATATAACCATTTTCATGATTGAGCATGATTTGGCTGTCGTTATGGATATTTCCGACCATATTGTGGTGCTGGACTATGGCAAAAAGATTGCAGAAGGCACACCACAACAAATTCAAGAACATCCCGAAGTGCTGAGCGCATATCTAGGGATTCAAGCGCTTGAAGCGCATTGAACATATACAAATAAATTAAAAAATAAGAGGTTAGTTTTTATATGTCATTTTTTCTAGAAGTCTTGCTAGGGGGGACGTTGGCAGGTGTCATGTATTCCTTGGTTGCCATAGGATTTGTTTTGATTTATCGGGCATCGGGTGTTTTTAATTTTGCACAAGGTTCTTTGGTTTTATTTTCAGCCTTAACTTTTGTCAATTTAACTGAACGTGGCATTCCATTTGTGGTGGCTTTTATTGTCACGTTATTTGTCATTTTTGTGCTGGTGCTATTGATTGATGCATTGATTTTAAAACATTTAATTAATCGCTCTGTCATTACATTGTTCATGGCAACTCTAGGTTTGAGTTATGTCATTGAGGGATTAGCTCAAACTGTATGGGGAACACAGGTTCATGGATTAGATCTGGGAATTTCTGATGCGCCCATCAATTTCTTTGGCGTCATGCTGAGCAAGTTTGATCTGTTCGCAACAGGTATTGCTGGAACATTGGTCATTATTTTATCTCTTTTATTTAGTAAAACTCGCTTTGGCATTTCACTACGTGCAGTTGCTGATGATCCTTTAGCCGCACAATCTGTGGGGATCCGTTTAAATCATATCTGGATATTAGTCTGGACAGTGGCAGGGTTTGTTGCATTAGTCGCTGGTTTGTTGTGGGGCGCACGTTTAGGTGTTCAATTCTCGCTTTCATTGGTGGTACTAAAGGCATTACCTGTACTGATTATTGGTGGTTTTACTTCGATTGCAGGTGCGATTTTAGCGGGCTTGATTGTGGGAGCAACCGAGAAACTAGCGGAGATTTATTTAGGCGGCATTATTGGCTCTGGAATTGAAAACTGGTTTCCATATGTGTTGGCGATTCTCTTTTTATTGGTATACCCAACTGGTCTGTTTGGTCAGAAACAAGTGACGAGGGTATAAGCCATGTTTTTATTTAGCCAAGCAAGACAGTACGTACAGCAATATCAAGATGAGAAACGCATTTTCCGCCTTAAAGAGCATCGTATTTTATTTATTTTTGCACTATTGATTGCCTTTCTTTTCGTTCCATTTGTTGGGCCAGATTACTTATTCAATGCCATTTTAGTCCCTTTTCTAGTTTTGGCACTTGCCGGATTGGGACTCAATATTCTGACAGGTTATACCGGACAACTTTCATTAGGTGCCGCAGCTTTTATGGCAGTGGGCGCATTTGCAACTTACAATTTAGAGCTGCGAATTCCTCAGTTGCCATTACTGGTCAGCATTTTTTTGGGTGGTGTAATTGCTGCTTTAACTGGGGGTGTGGTTGGTCTGCCAAGTCTTCGAATTAAAGGCTTTTATTTAATTGTTTCCACCTTGGCTGCACAGTTTTTTATACCGTGGTTATTCACACAGTATGGCTGGTTTACTAACAATAATGCTTCGGGAGTGATTACTGCTCCTCGTATGGAAATATGGGGTTATTCCATAAATAGCCCAGTCGGGCACTATTTATTAACCTTAAGTATTGTTGTGGTTCTCACCGTTTTGGCTCGCAACCTGATCAATAGTCAATATGGTCGTAATTTTCGTGCTGTACGAGATATGGAAACTGCGGCAATCACTATCGGTATTCCAGTGAGCCAGACTAAATTACTGGCGTTTGCGATCAGTTCATTTTATCTCGGTATTGCGGGGGCACTTTGGGCTTTTGCTTATCTTGGAACCATTGAAGCAGATGGGCTAGATCTTAATCGATCATTTCAAATTCTATTCATCATCATTATTGGTGGTTTAGGCAGCCTAACGGGTAGCTTTTTGGGTGCCGCATTTATTGTGCTGTTGCCTATTTTATTGAGTGTTTTGGGGCAAGCTGTTTTTGGACAGGCTATCGATCAAGCACTACTACAGAATCTACAAAAAATTATTTTCGGGGCTTTGATCATTTACTTCTTGATCAAGGAACCAGAAGGATTAAGCCGTTTACTACGTAATTTGTATCACAGATTAAGAAAATGGCCATTACGTTACTAATTGTTTTAACAACACTTTTGTCTGTTTATTTAGAGATTAATTTATGAAGTTATTTAAATCCTTGTGGTTTTGGCTGGTGGTTATTGCCATCGCTTTAGTCGCTATTGTGTTTGTCACGAAAAAAGACAAACAAAATCCACCTGAGCAAAAACAACAAGCTGCAACTGAGCAGCAAACACAATTGTCGGATAAAAATGCCCAGTATTTCCCTTTACAGAGTTATCGGGTTGGCCCTTATGCTGCTGGGGGAACGGGCTTTTTCGGGGGCTTTATTGACTACATGAAAGCCGTCAATGCCAAAGGTGGTGTGAATGGCGTGAAGCTGGTGTGGTCTGAGTGTGAAACTGAGTACGTAGTAGAAAAAGGGGTAGAATGCTATGAGCGTTTGAAGAATGGTTTAAATGGAGCGCCTGCTGCTGCAACCAACCCTTTATCTGTCGGTATCGCTTATGCAACTTTGGAGCGTTCTACAAAAGATAAATTACCGTTGATTACTATTAATCATGGGCGTACAGATTCTACGGATGGCCGTGTTTTTCCATACGTGTTTCCATTGCAGCTCAATCCATATAGTGAAGTATCTGCAATTATTAATTATTTAGGTCAGCAAAGTGGTGGCTTGGAAAAACTAAAAGGTAAAAAAATCGTGGTTCTATATCACGGTTCTCCTTACGGGAAAGAAACTATTCCAGTCATTGAGATTTTATCGAAAAAGTATGGCTTTGAAGTAACCAACATTGAAGTACCGCATCCCGGTAATGAACAACAATCTCAATGGTTGAATATTAGACGGATTCAACCGGATTGGGTCATTCTTCGTGGTTGGGGTGTAATGAATCCTGTTGCATTAAAAACTGCACAGAAAGTGGGTTACCCAACCAATAAAATTATTGGAAATATCTGGTCAAACTCAGAAGAAGATGCTGCCCCAGCAGGTGCTGCGGCAAATGGTTTTATTTCAATTACGACTCATCCATCAGGAACGAATTTCCCTGTATTACAAGAGATTAAACAACTTGTTGTTGATAAAGGCCAGTCAGATCTTGCCGATAAAAATCGTTTCGGTACGGTTTACTATAACCTAGGTGTGGTAAACGGTATTTTGAATGTAGAAGCAGTACGCGTGGCACAAAATAAATTTGGTAAACGTCCGCTTACTGGTGAAGAGGTCCGTTGGGGCTTTGAACATATCAACTTAACTGAAGCACGTTTAAAAGAACTTGGTGCATATGGTTTGGTACAGCCTTTAAAACTATCGTGCCAAGACCATGAAGGCGGTGGTGCGGTACGTTTCCAACAATGGGATGGTAAAGAGTGGAAAGTAATTAGTGATTGGGTACAAGCAGATCGCAGCTTATTACGTCCGATTATTGAACAATCTTCAGAAAAATATGCCAAAGAGCAAGGCATAAAAATTCGAGATTGCGCAACTGAAGAATAAGATCAGGAGATGACCGCATGTCTAAATCATTAAACAGTATCAAACCTGAAAGTAGTGAACCATTGTTAAATGTCGATGATATTGAAGTCGTATATGACCAGAGTATTTTGGCAGTTAAACGGGTGAGTTTAACTGTTCCTTCTGGTTCTATTGTTGCATTGCTTGGTGCCAACGGAGCTGGTAAGAGTACAACTCTGAAAGCAATATCACAGTTGATTTTTGCTGAAAATGGGCAAATTCACCGTGGCAAAATTGAATATCAGGGTGAATCCATACTGGGGAAAAATCCAAGTGATATTGTCAAAAAAGGTTTGGTGCAAGTCCTTGAAGGACGTCATTGTTTTACACATTTGACTGTTGATGAAAATTTAAGGACAGGCGGTTTTATTTCGCATCATTCAGGTGCCAAGCTTTCGACTGCATTAGAAAAAGTTTATCAATATTTTCCAAGACTTGCTGAAAAGAAGCAGACATTGTCTGGTTATCTTTCCGGTGGTGAGCAGCAAATGCTTGCCATTGGTCGGGCATTGATGACAGAGCCAAAGTTGGTTTTATTAGATGAACCTTCAATGGGGCTAGCTCCTAAGATTAGTTATGAAATTTTTGAATTAATTAAGTCGCTCTCTGAAGAGCAAGGTGTGAGTTTTTTAGTTGCTGAACAAAATATTCGTTTGGCACTTGGCTACACCAATTATGCTTATGTCATTGAAAGTGGAGAAGTCAAAGTTTCTGGACAGACTCAAGTTCTTTATGAAACCGGACAAATTCAAAAAGCATATTTAGGAGAGATTGCTTAGCTTTTAATAACCAGTCATCAATCAAATGATTGATGACTGGCTTGATATTGATAGATAAAAATAATTTATTCGCCGCGTTTATTTACAACCAACTCACCTAAATCAATCAGTCGAGAACGAATAACATTACGACTTAAACCTAGCATTTGTGCAGTTTTAACTTGATTCTGATTACAATAATGATAGGCGATTCGTAATAATTGCTCTTCAAATTGTGCATAAACTTGTCCATCATTTTGCTGAAATAGCTGATGAAAAACTTCTTTTAATTTAGGATTTATGACGGGTTCACTGGTTTTTTTTTCTTGAAGCTTATTTGAGTTCAGTTGAGTGGGTGGTTGAATTAATGTGAGATCATGACTTTCAATAATGCCATTTTGGCAAATTAATAGCGCATGATGGATCATGTTTTCTAATTCACGAATATTACCAGGCCACCAGTAATTGCTGATTTTTTCTTTTGCAGCGTTGGAAAAATCGGCTTTGTCATAACCAAGTTGAGCATGATATTTATCAATAAAGTGATAGGCGAGAGGTAGAATATCTCCTTTTCGTTCACGTAAAGGTTTAATGTTTAAGGTAACCACATTAAGACGGTAATATAAGTCTTCGCGAAACTGATCGCTAAGAATGGCTTGTTCTAAGTTTACATTTGTTGCTGCGAGTACCCGTACATTTACAGGAATACTTTTACGAGAGCCCAAACGAACTACTTCACGTTCTTGTAATAGTCTTAAAAGTTTAACCTGAATCCGTTTAGATAAATCCCCAATTTCATCAAGTAATAACGTCCCACCATTTGCAGCCTCGAACCATCCGGCATTGCTCGATAATGCCCCTGTAAATGCCCCTTTTTCATGGCCGAAGAGTTCGCTTTCAACAAGGGTCTCCGAAAAAGCCCCACAGTTTACGGCAATAAAAGGTTTATTACGCCGTTTACTGTGGTTATGAATTTGCCTGGCAATGAGCTCTTTACCTGTACCTGTTTCCCCATGAATTAATACACTCGCTTCGCTGGGTGCAATCTGCTTGATATATTCAAGCAATTTTTTGGATTCTGGGTCGTTAAATACCTGTGCCGTGGCTTTATGTGAGTCACTGCGCTGGGTAATTTCAGGTAGCGTAACAATATTATGCCGCATCTAATATAGGTCTCTCATTTATATCAAATCGTTTCTGTCGGTGGGAGTTCGATGCATATCGGTTATATTCCTAAGTATCCAGTTGTCGATGATGTTATGAATAGAATGATGCTTTGGGATAAAGATCATTTAGAGCCCAAATTCCTAAATCTTGCAGCTTATATTCCACGGGATCATGTAAAGTTTGTGTTCGTACATTGCGCCAGAATCGGTCAAATCGTAATGATGCCTGAGTTGCTCTGGCTCCTGTCACCTCAAAAATACGATTGGTAATATCTAGACTTGTTCGTGTTGCTGCTACTTTTGCTGTTGCTACTGCAATAGCAACCTCTCCACGTTGTTGTTCTGTCAGGTTTTCGGCAATGTCCCATGCTTCTTGTAATTTGGTAATCGCATTTTTGTTTAACAGGCGTAAGGCTTCTAGCTCTAACCAGAACTCCCCATAGTGTCGCAAGATGTAAGGGTCTTGGTCTGCATGTTCCACACCAGATAAAAACCATGCACGTGATTCAGTTTTTGTATAACGTTTGGCTTCAAGCATTGCACCTTCGGAAACGCCCAAGAACATATTCACAAAAACCAATTGTGCAATTAAAGGTCTTAACGTTGAAAATGGTGTACTTAGTGGCCCTGGGTCAAGCAACATATCTTTTATTTCAACACGAACCCGTTCGAAAATGGAACTACCACTGTCTGTTTGACGTTGTCCAATATTATCCCAGTCATGGTACAACGTAATTCCTGAGCGTGAAGTTGGTACCGCTGCAATTAAAAGATTTCCAGTTTTTTCATCTACTCCTGATGCAATAAGCATTTCTGAGTCAAGCGCACCCGAGCAAAAACTTTTTTTTCCGGAGAATTCGTACCAGTCATCTTGAGTTTTTACGACGGTACGTTTGTCGAGTGGGTTTAATGCATTTCCCCAAAACCACGATTTTTCAGCCGTGAGTTGGTACCAACGCTGCCATTGCTGTGAATTACCAAATAAGCGAACCGTTGCTAATAGCAAATGATGAAAACCAAAAACATGGGCGAGTGAGCTATCAGCCTGAGCAAAGATTTTGACAACATTAAAGATGTCTTGCCACTGACCGGACAAGCCACCAAATTGCTCTGGAATAGATAAAGAAAGAAGACCACTTTGACGAATTAAATCCCGTTCATATTTAGGAGTACCACCAACTTTATCTCGTTCTATAGCAGTTTGCGCAAACTGCTGAGCCAGAGACTGTGCAACAGGAATAACATCAGAAAGACTACGAATACTATGGTTCTGATTAAAAACGTTCATACTTGCCTTATCCTTTATTTATCTATTTTTGACATAATTTAAGACTTACTTTCACGATGTGGCGTGAAGGACGAATAAATAATTGGTTGGTGCTTCAATTGATTTATAAGTTGTTATAGCTAGATAAATCATAAGAGATCAACCAAACTAAAGTCTCATAGCATGCAGCCAGCAAACACTATGCCAATAAAATATTTATTAAATTTCAATAGACTGTATCTTTTTTCTCATGTGGTAGGTTGGCTTTAAATTCAAAGTGTTGATGTGCTGTTGCATAAACAACACTATGCTTTTGGAATTTTGCCTATTTCACATCGAGTACTCTAAATGAGCAAATAATTAAATTTAATATTATTTGCACTTAATATTATTGGTATTAGTTATCTAGAAAACTTAGATTAAGGTACGTTGTTTAGCTATTTTTCTGATTTAAGAAAAAGTACTCGTTCAGATTGATCTCATCCACTTTAAATTTTGGAGATTATTATGGATATCGTCAAACATCCCGAATCTCGCCAACTCGTACGTACGGTTAAAGCTAGTGCATATGTATTTGAAGATCAAAATTCAAAGTGTTTAATGTCTTATGTTGAACAAATCGCACCAAGCGAAGCGTCCGTTTTAATTGTTGGTGAAACAGGAACAGGCAAAGAACTGGTTGCTCGAAAGATTCATGCTTTATCTAATCGGAAAAATAAACCCTTTATTGCTGTAAACTGTGGTGCTTTATCTGATACGTTGGCTGAAACAGAGTTGTTCGGTCATGAAAAAGGAGCTTTTACAGGAGCTATAAGCCATCAGATCGGGTGGTTTGAAGCAGCGCATGGCGGAACCATTTTTTTAGATGAAATTGGTGATTTGTCACCAAGCATTCAAGTGAAGCTGCTAAGAATTTTACAAGAAAATGAAGTGGTTCGGGTTGGTTCTCGACAGACCAAAAAAATTGATGTCAGAGTAATTGCTGCAACGAATATTCGATTAGAAGAAGCCGTATATGCAGGTAATTTCAGAGAAGATTTATATTTTCGATTAAAAGTTGCATCGCTCCATGTTTTACCGCTTCGACTACGAACTGGTGATATTTTGCCTCTAGCACAGCACTTTATTTATGACTATTCGCAGAGTCTGAATAAGAAACCGTCTATGTTAAGTGAAGAAGCTCAACAATTGCTCGTTGATTATCATTGGCCGGGAAATATTCGTGAGTTGGAAAATGCAATTCATCATGCATTGCTCATTTGTAAAAATGGGGTGATTCAAAGTTATGATTTCCAACTTTCCGGTTTCAAGCATAAATTACTCACTTCCGAATATGATTTTTCGATTTATCGCAACTCAAATCAAACTTTAAAACAATTGCTGTTTAGTTGGTTTGAACAAGGAATCGAAGATTTAAATGAGCAATTAGAGGCAGAAATCACAGAAGCTGCCTATGAATATTGTCATCATAATCAATTGCATACTGCAAAATTACTAGGAATAAGCCGAAATGTTATTCGTGCAAGATTGATTAAACATGGTTTATTGTCTCCAAATATTCGCATATAGACCGTGCTTATTTTTTGTATCAACCCAAAATTACCATGTGATTTTGGGTTTTATTTTCTTACCCAAGAAAGATTTAATATTGTTGTTTGTTTAATTTCAAAATAAGACATATATCATTTACTATTGTGACTTTAGTTTTTAAGCACGTCTTTAATTAGATTTAATAAAATAGATAAGGGGGCAATAGTGCCAGAAATTGATAATAAACAACAACCTAATCCTGAATATTCATTAAAAGTTGATTGTGCATCAGCTTTGAGTTTCGTTTTACAACAAAATTCAGTGCCCCTAATCCGACAAGTTCTAATATCTTCTACTGAAACAATTTCTGACTCTCGAATTATTATTCGTTCTAATCCTGAATATTTCAAAGAACATACCATCCATATTTCAAGCTTAGAAAGTGATCAAGTCTTAGCTCTAGATAAACCAAAATTAGCTTTTGATATTCAAATGTTGCAAGAGCTACCTGAAAATATGAAAGGGAGTATTGAAGTACTCTGGTTGAATGAAAAAGAAGAAGTGCTGGCAGAACAGCGGTTAGAAATAGATGTATTAACTATTGATACTTGGGGCGGAGAACGTCAGCCAATTGAGTTGTTGGCGAGTTTTTCACAACCTAATTCTTCAGCACTCAGCCCAATTTTAGTTAAAGCGAGTGAGATCTTAAAAACAAAACAACTCGGTTCATTAAGTGGATATTTAGAACGAGATCGGGATTCTGTTCTATCTCAGTTGAATGCACTATGGGATTCTTTGTTACCACACGATATTCATTACATTGTGAGTCCAGCAAGTTTTGTTAAATCGGGACAACGAATACGTTTAGCAAAACAGATTTTTGAAGAAAAACTGGCGTGCTGTTTAGATACTACAATGTTGTTAAGTGCCTTGGCTGAACAAATTGGTCTTGATACGTTAATCATTATTGAAGAAGGACATGCCTATCTTGGTGTTTGGTTAAATGAAACCCCAAATGTTGATTTAATTATTGATGATATTCAGGCATTAAGAAAACGTTATGATTTGGGTGAGATCGTTTTTATAGAAACGACGTTACTTACACAACAAGCAAAATTCACTTCCGCACTTGAAACTGCAAGACAGTATATTAAGGATGAATCTCGTCAGAATAAATTTTATCTTGCAATTGATGTTCGTCAGTCTCGATTGCGTGGTATTAAACCCATTTCTGCACATCTGGAAAAGAAGAATCACCTAGATGAAACAGAGATTGAATGGGCATCTGCATCTATTCCTAATTACGATGTTGACCGTTCTGTTGAAAGTAAAACTACAAGGGTTGATCGTTGGTTACGCCGATTATTAGATTTAAGTCTTCGTAACAAACTCTTAAATTTTAAAGATAACCGTTACAGTATTCCTTTACAGTGCTCTGAGTTAACACTAAGCAAACTTGAAGATGCGCTTGCAAATCAGGAGGGTTTCTTATTTAAGAGTATTGATAGTATTTCGCTAAAAGATGTCCAGCGTGAAAATGAAAGCCAGCATATTAATCAATATGTTGATGAAAGCCTTTCTAGAAAATTATTATTTAGTCCTTTAGATACACCCTTATTAGAAAAGCGCCTGATCGAAGTCTATCGGGCTTCGCGTACTGCTTTAGAGGAAGGCGGAGCTAATACATTATTTCTTGCGGTTGGTTTTCTTGAGTGGAAAGAGTCAGAACGCTCGAAACGTACTTTTAAAGCCCCATTACTACTTATTCCTGTACAGATTACGCGTGAGACGGCTAAAACAGGCTATCGTCTATTTATGTACGATGATGAACCACGTTTTAACTCCACTCTATTACAACTATTAAGACAAGACTTTGAACTTGATATTGCTGGCTTGAATCCATTACCAACTGATGACTCCGGTGTAGATGTCAATCAGGTTTTACATATTGTACGGAAGGCGATTGTAAATATAGCAGGATGGGAAGTAAAAGCTGAGGCTGCTATTGGTCAATTCTCATTCTCTAAATATTTAATGTGGCTTGATTTGTCTTCACGGATGGATGAACTGAAAAATCAAGCAGTAGTAAATCATCTAATTGAATCCCCAAGGGAACCTTTTATTAAACAAGATGAATTCCCTCAACCTGCTCAATTAGACCAACAATATAAGCCACAACAATTATTTACACCTTTATCGTCTGACTCTTCGCAGTTAGCTGCAGTCATGTCCGCAGCATTAGGACGCACCTTTGTCTTGTCAGGTCCTCCTGGTACAGGTAAGTCACAGACCATTACCAATATGATCTCTCAATGTTTGGCGGATGGTAAATCTGTGTTATTCGTATCTGAAAAAATGGCTGCTTTAGAAGTTGTTTATCGCCGTTTGACACAAATTGGCTTAAGTGAATTGTGTTTGCAGTTACATTCATCCAAATCCCAAAAAATGGAAGTACTGGATCAACTGAGAGAAAGAGCGCAGAAAAATAATGATCCTTACTTTTTAAGTGCTCAACCTAAAACAACAGAATGGCAGAAACTTTCAGACAGATTAATTCAAACCCGAGATGAGCTGAATCAACATGTAAAAAATCTCCATACATCACACCCTATTGGCTGGAGTTTGTATGCCGCAATGAGTGATGAACTTCGTTATCGGAATACACCGCATTTACGTTTTCCTGATATCAATATTGCGACGTTGACAGCAGAAAAACGTGAGCTACTTAGTGAGAGCGTGACACAAGCTGTAAGTTTACGTCAGCTCGTCAATGAAAATGTTAAAGATGTATTGAATGGTTTTGCGGAAGGTTTGTCTGAGCCGATTTGGAGCCTAGCATGGCAAGAACAATATCAAATATTGCAAGATCAACTTGTAGATCAGATACAGCGTTTGCAAAGTTCAGTTTCTATTTGGCAAGAAGTTTATGGATTTGGTGAAAAGCAAAATCTGAGTCAGGTTAAACATGATGTCTCTATTTTTACGGCATTATCCGATCTTGTTCAGCAAACTGATTTAAAATTATTAAGTGTGATTAAAGATTTAGATTTAAACACGATTATACAAGCGAAGCAGTTAGTCCAAGATTTAAAACAGCAGCGTTCTTCGTTAGTTGGACAATACCAATCTCAAGTTTATCAAGCAGATTTAAATCAAATTGCCTTTAAATGGCGTGAAGCAGAATCAAAAATTTTCCCATTCTCATGGTTCGCTAAATTCCAACTCAGAAACTTAGTCAAAACTTATCAAAACTCAACTCAACGTCCTACAGCTTTGGCAGTTGCTCATGACTTGCCAATATTGCAACATATCCAAAGTCAACAACGACAATTCATTGAATGTGAAAATCAGTTGGCAAGTAAATTGGGTTCTTACTGGCAGGGTGAAGATAGTGCATGGCAAAGTTTTGAAACTATTCACAATCAGTGGCAAGAAATTAAGCAAATCGTTGCATCAACAATTACAGATCAAACAACTTTATTAAAAGCTGTAGAGTTTAGTAAAAATAATAGTTTGGATGAAATAAAACAAAATATAGCTCAGGTGGAAAATACATTCGGTCAATTGTTGAATGATCATGCACTGAAAGGCGATATCCAACTTACTCCATATCTAGATATTAATTTTAGTGAAATTCTTGAAAGACAAAAGCAATTACAGCAACACAGTTCATCTTGGAGACATTGGTTAAATTGGCAAGCTATAAAGAGCCAGTTGATTAAACAAGGATTAAAACCCTTCGCCTTTGAACTTTTAAATACCCGATTGGAACTGGATGCTGCTTTAAAAAGCTTGAATATTAATTTAGCAAGACACTGGATTACTCATCAATTTAGTCAACATCCAGAATTAAATCAATTCAATAGCCAGCAACATGAACAGAAAATCCAGACTTTTGCACAGCAGGATAGAGAACACCAGCTTGCTGCGAGCCATGAGATTATTCATCGTTGGAATGCTATTTTTAGTGAACAAGATAAATATAAGGCACAGTGGACTGTTCTAAATAAAGAATTGGGCAAGAAACGTCGTCATATTCCTGTACGTGAATTAATGCGCCAGATTCCTGACGTATTAGTAGGGCTAAAGCCATGTCTATTAATGAGTCCTTTATCTGTGGCTCAATATCTAGATACTGAAGCAAAATTTGATGTGGTGATTTTCGATGAAGCATCACAGATTCCAGTATGGGATGCGATTGGTGCATTAGCGAGAGGTAAGCAGTCAATTGTGGTGGGTGATAATAAACAAATGCCACCAACAAGCTTCTTTGGTAAAGGAGATTCTGAAGAAGAGGTTGATGAAGAAGTCACTGAAGATTTAGAAAGTATTTTGGATGAATGCCTTGCTGCTCAGTTACCTGAATTGGCTTTGAACTGGCATTACCGCAGTCGTTATGAAAGTCTCATTCAGTTTAGTAATCAGAAATACTACAAAGGTGGTTTATTTACTTTCCCTGCACCTGTTGCTAAGGATACCGCTGTAAAACTGCATATGGTTGAGGGTGTCTACGACAAAGGGGATACGCGGACCAATACGTATGAAGCTAAAGCAATTGTTGAATTTATTATTCATCATTTACAGTCACAGTTAGGACAAGAGAACCCTTTGACCTTAGGTGTTGTGACTTTCAATATGACGCAGCAAAAGTTGATTGAAGATTTGTTGGATAATGAGCTAGCAAATCATCCTGAGTTAGAGACACTCAGTAAATCAGGCATTGAACCTTTATTCGTTAAGAATTTAGAAAATGTGCAAGGAGATGAACGCGATATTATCGTTTTCTCCATTACCTATGCAAAAGATCAAGATGGTCGTTTATCAATGAATTTTGGTGCGCTTAACCGCCAAGGAGGGCAGCGCCGTCTAAATGTAGCAATTACTCGCGCCCGTCAAGGTTTACATGTTTTCTCTGCTTTGAGTCCAGAAGAAATTAATTTGGCACGCACCAATAGTGAGGGCGTAAGAGATTTAAAAGACTTCCTAGTTTTTGCTCGCAGTGGTCAGTTGCATTTAAATTATGTTGATCAAAGTAAAAAGCAGACTAAAAAAGAGTTCGTACAGTACCTACAAACTAAGCTACAAGAACAAGGCTGGAGTGTGGATCTTGGAATAGGACAGGGTGATAGCTGTGTAGATTTAGCTATTAAGAATGATCTGAATTCGGGTAGTTATATTGCAGGTATTATTGTAGATGGTGAAAACTATGCTAAAGCTGCTACTGCACGAGATCGAGATCAACTTAGACCAACGGTTTTAAATGGATTAGGTTGGGAGGTTTTATCGGTTTGGACCGTCGATTGGTGGTTAGATCCAAATCAAAACTTAACTGAATTGGTAAAAATATTAGAAGAGATAAAAGCGAATCAAAATGTTGCTTAAATTGTCTAGGAACAGATAGGGGGTGGCCTTATCTGTTCCTAGTCTTATTGAATAACGAATTACTAAATTTTAACTGCTAGATTTAATACTACCTGAGCATCTTCAACAACGTCTAAACGTAAGATTATCTAGCGTAGTTTTTATATATAAATAAGGTCAGAAAAGTTGAAATATTTGTCTTTTCTATAGCTTTTAAAAATATTATCTAGAGTACTTAAGTTGTATAAAAATATACTTATTTTCAAATAATAAAAAATATTTCAATAAGATATACATAAAATTATGAGGATACACCGAGATGTATTCAGTTAAAGACACTGCTTATAGTTTGATTAGAAGTATCATTAAGCTTTGGAGTTATGATAAGTGTGTGACGAGTATGCCTCATCGATTGAAATTAGTTTAGGATGGCTCAGAGGATTACAAAAGAGAATGTAGCTGACTAAAAATTACCCATGGAAGAGCAAAAATAAATTAATTTTGCCTACTTGACCTTAATGTGTACTTTAAGCTTATATTCATCATGCAATATTAAAAAAAGGAAAGAGTATGCGTATTTTTCAGAATAGGCAGTTTGACAGAATTTACAGATATTTTTTGGCAATTCTACTACTGCTTGCTTTACCAGTAGCTCAAGCTGCTGAACAAAGTAATAGCTGATATCTAACTATATAACTAATACGGAATATTGAGATAATTGTGGGATAAAGCGGGATAAGGTGAAATAAAGTGGGATGAGTTTTGAAATGTTATTGCAGATGGTGAAATGAAATAATGGGCGATTTTCTCTCCTTTTAGTTGAAGAACTTAGTAATATAGTCCAGCATCAGATTTGCATATTTTGCCTTGATCCTTACACACGAGACACTCACCACATATAAATCTTACTTTCAGTGTGCAACCCAGCGAATCATCTCTCCATGTTTCAATTTGATCTATAGAAAAATAATGTCCTGCAAAATTCACCGTATTTTTAAAGCGAGAAAGTTCTTGGTAGATTTTTTCAGCTTGTTCAGGTCGTAAAGTTAATATCATTTGAATTGCCCCCCATTTCAAGAGTTTTGACTGAATAGATCAAGGTTTCTATCTTCATTCATTTTAAGCTTTTCTTTTCCATTGACAACTGAACGTATTGTTCTAAGCGTTACATCAAATTTACGCGCCAATTTAGCTTTGGACTCTTTTTTAGCAAGCTTACGGATCATACGATTGCGCATACCAACAGTGATTGGCGTTCCCATAGGAACCTCAATAGTTGTATTTCCAAGTTGAGCTGAAAGTAATTTGAGGCTCTTTAAACCAATGACTTGAGTCACCTCATGATTGATGTTCATGCCATATTGCGAAGGGATGAATATAGTTGTCCCACCATAGGCATGTATGAGGTGTAAGGCTGCCTCAATACCAATGAGCTGGGCAACAAATAAAAAGCTTTTTGGCATCAAACCTAGGATTTCTTCGTCTGAGAAGACTTGCTGGGCATCTGTGATATGGGGACGATAAGCCATAGTTTTACCTCATAAAAATCTATGTTATAGTTGCTCAAATCGTCCTTTGGTCCGGATGGTTGTTAAATTCTGAAAAGCTCATGATTGCCGTCATGGGCTTTTCATTTATCTGTTCTCTCAATGCCACAACGTTTGCACCATTGACGTAAATGATTAATGATCATGTCAGCGTGCTGGCTGCTCATGAATTGCAATGTGCTGACACCGACTTTGTTCTCAACAAATTTTGCTAGAGCTAATTCACTGCCATTTCTCACTTGACCCGCTGCATGAAGCTGTAACCATAAATGGCGAATTAATTTGCTTTGTGCATCATCAGCTATATTCTTAACACCAGATTTATTTTTAGATTCAACGTCAAAGCCAAGTCCTTTGAAACGGTCTAGTACAGCTTCAAGCTGGGCTATGTTTAAATCTTTTGAACTGGTTTTACCCGTAGTGCTAGCAAGGATGTCGCGATAAACATCATCATCAAAACCAAGTTTGGTTTTGGCTACATGAATAAGTTTGATTAAATTCAGCTTTTTATTGTATTTCACTGGCCATTCTCCTTATTTAAGGCATCAATCCAGTCCTGAGCGCTCAGCATGTGGCGAATTGCTGTAGATAATTTCTGATTTGCAATATCAACGTATGTTTTACAAGTTAGACCTTTGCGGATTTCATCCTGACAATTACGCAATTCTGCTAATGCTTCTTGAATTTCTTCTAAAGCGACTGTTGTGGTTTTATGAATTAATTTACTCATTATCAGAAAACTCCTTTAGCAGCATCAATTAGACCAATTAACGCAAGCACAGCAAGAGATACTGATGCTCCAGCTTTCAGTGCATAAGAGCGACGTTCAAATATAGTTAGACCAGTACTCTTGCGTGTGGTCCAAGCCATTCGTGCTTCTTTTAAGCAGTAATATAAACCAAGAATAAATACTGCAAAAAATGCAAGGATCAGCATGATGACTTCTCCTTTGGAATTTGAAACGAAAATACAAGTTTCCATATTTGATGTACGGCACCACACATAACTTTGGCGTCGGGTCCTTCATAACAAAATGAATTAACAAACGTTCCCAAAGTAGGTTCTAGAAAACTGTTCTTCTTAGCCCATTCAAAATATGAATTTGCTACTTGAATCGATCTGACTTGAAAAGCAAAAGTTGCCTTTCTGTGGTGCTGTTCAGCACGACGATCTAAAATTATCTGTACTTCTTTATCTGACAGTCGCATTATTTTCATGTAGGTGCTCCCAACTTTTCATATTGTTTGCCACCATTCATTGCTTGATTAAGTTTTGCTGATTTCCCAGATTGTTTTCCAGCATGATAATCATTAGCTGCTCTATCATTGAATGCTTTGCCTTTGTTACGGTCTTTGGGTGTAAATGAACCAAGCTTTCCGTGGGCTTTATCCATATGTTTTTTTATACGTTCATTGGTATTTGTAGGTACTTCTATATCTAAATCAGTTATTAAATGCTTAACTGAATCTACCCAGCCTTCACAAAATAAATCTGCACGACGTACCTTGTTTTTTTTGACCGTTACACGTTTTAAGTTAGTTTCAATAAAGTTTTTTCTTGAACGAATCACCTGACGATATAAAACATCAAATGTATAAGAGGCAACTTCAGGTGCTGGATCGACACCAATAAATGTCCATGAAGCTTTAATACCCCAAGTACTGCTGCCAGAACTAAAAATAGGTTTGCATTGCATGGCTCTAGCTATTGTCATAACTAAGCTTGCTTCCCACGCTTGAGGAACCTTTGTTGCTTTACTTTCGCAACTAGCCTCAACGATATCGAGTAGGTCGGGATCAATCTGAAATTCGCGCATCAAAGACTGTGCTTGGCGTAGAGCAATTGCTGCTTCATTTTCATTGGCTGATTTAGCCAATGCTAAACATTTTTTGATTTTTAGAATTGCTTCTTCACGGGTCATGCTCATTATGTTGTCTCCTTAATACTTTCAATCACTTCAGGTGGTAACTTCTCTAAATCTTCAATGCTGATCATGTATGTTCTCGCTGCTCGTCAGTACTGGATCACGACATCCAGCAGACACAGGCACGAGTGCCTGTGTTTCGCTTATGCTGCTAGGGTGTTCAAAGCTATATCAATGGCACGTTGCTGGACGGTATCCCTTGCAATTCTTTGGTTGTTACTGTCCAATACGTGGTACTCGAAATAACCACAAAGGTTAAACTTCCGAACCACTCTTAGACCTTTCTTTTCAAGAACATCTAAGTGATTTGCTTTTGTTGCCATTACTTAACAGCCTCTTTAAGTGCTTTGCCTGCCTTGAAAGTCGGTACTTTTGCAGCAGCAATTTGAAGCTCTTCACCCGTTTTAGGGTTACGACCTGTACGCGCAGCACGGTCTTTTACAAAAAAGGTTCCGAAGCCAACCAAGGCAACCTGACCACCTGTGGCAAGGGTATCGATTACGCCTGTTTCCACTGCCTGAAGAGCAGCTGTTGCCTGTGCTTGAGTCAGGCCAGCCTGTAATGCAATATGTTTGATAAGTTCTGATTTATTCATGATTGAGTTCCTTTAATTACCTGATTTAGTAGGCAGCTGTTGCTGCTGGGTCAACGGTTTCAATTTCATAGCCAAAGTTGTTACGCTGTTTCAGCGTTGCTCCAATTTCAGCAATTAATTCAGGGGTAAGTTGTTTGATAGACTCCTTATCCGGTTCGGTTTTAGTGCGAATGCAGTGTTCAAGTTTTAGTTGCTTAAGCATCTGGCAAGTAAAAATAGGATCAGGAATAGTCACACTGGTTGATAATCGGTAGCCAACAGAACCATGTGTCAGCTTTTTACTTTTTATTTGCAAAAACTCAGTTTTACGGTGGTCACAAAATTCCTTAAGCTGAAGTTCATGCGCCTTCACTCGTTCAAGTAGAGGCTTGAGACGCTCCTTAGTTGCCCCCTTAAGTTTATCGACCTGTTCATTACAAGCAGCTTCTTCAAGTGCGATATCACGGTTGAGGTCTGCCATCTGAGCAAGTGTTTTATCAACGGCTTCCCAACTTTGAAGTTGTGGTTCTTTAAGTGCTTTACGTGCCATTAAATATTTACTCCTTGTTCTTTTTCATAGGCTTGGATCATTGCCTTGTATACTTTGGTTCGATTTGTACAGGTCACTGGATGTACCCAATGAGCACGATGTGGATTCATGGCAACGTTGGCTGCGTGAATCATTGCCTCAGTTGGTTCACGAGGAACAAGCACATAATCTCCACTGATCCATTTGTCTAAATCTTTGGGAAATTGAGCACGTTTCATATTTGGTGTGCTGCGGTAAGATTTTTCAGCCATACTTTTTAATCTTGGATTCATTGAACACCTCGAATATGTTTTTGTTTTGCTTCAAGTACAGCTTGGCAACCTACGCAACGGGTTACGCCACCAAGCTGCCGACGTTGTGCCGGAATTTCTTCACCACAGTCTTCACATTCATAGTGGCTGACTTGGTCAAAGTGTTTAATGTTGGCAAGTGCATGAGCCAAGTCTTGTTCAATCAAAGTGCTTGCAACATCTGCATAATCAGCCATTTTATTTCTTCCTCTTTTTGTTCTTGTTTTTGGTCTCATCTACTGGAGTTAAGCAGTCAATGGCCAAAAAAAACACAATGAATATGAAGTACCATCCGACCACTCCAACATGCTTTTCTGGTACAACATTCATCAAAACGAAAACCACGAAAAGTAAAATGATCCAGCTGATAGCCCGAAGATTACTCATTCCTCCAAAGAAGTTTTTAAACATGGATTAGACCTCCATCACCAAGTCACCAGTCACAACATCAACGCCCAGATCGGCAGCAACATTTAATGCACCGGTTAAAAGATTGCCGACTGCTAGTGGATATAAAAGACTTTCACTTTGGTTTTTACGACCAACATTACGAGTAAGTTTGCTGCAAATGGCATCAACGCCAGACGCATCTATAAAGTCAGAGAGTTGGCGACCCGCTGCCTTGCAACGATGCTGTAAATAATCAACAAGGCTGGTTTGGGTGAATGGCTCAAGCGTGACAATTTCACAACGTTGTACGACTTCGCGGACTTCTGGATTGTTTTCAGCCAGTTTGATTTTGAGTTCATCCTGACCAATCAAAACAATGGAAAGTAATGGTGTAAAACCATTCTTAAGTTCAAGAAAACGCTTTAAATGTTTAAGTGTCGGAATTGGCAGACTATGTGCTTCCTCAATAACCAATGTGTGATGCTGCCCAGCTCGACTAGACTCTTTTAATAGACTATGAATTTGCTGAAAACGTGCCTCAGGTGAACGCATTGCTTTCGTACTAGGTGCTAATGCTCGTAAAATTGCTTCAGCGATATGTGAAGATTTTAAAGTTTTACCTTTGATGTCATCAGCTTCTGTAGCAATCACATAAGGTTCAATAATGATAGTAGGTTCACGTTCACGTTCTACTCGATCATGTGTTTCCATACGAATAGTTGTTTTACCTGAACCTGATTGACCAACCAATGCAATAAATGAACTGTTTCCTTTAATAGTTTGCCAAACAGCTTCACGGGCATAATTGATGTTGGAGTCTTGATAAAATTCAGTCGTACTACGAATTTCTTCGGTAAAGATGTTTTTAAATAACTTAAATTTTTTCTTTGCCTCTGGCGTTAATGTCTGTTTGCGTAGTAGCATAAGTTGCTCTTCCTCCGGTTGAGTAGTGCTGTCCGTCCCACCATCCCGTTGTGCAGCAGTGCCAGTGCTGCTTGGGATATTACTACCGTGGGATTGGTCAGCATCTAATGCGTTTTGAATATCTTCAGGTGCAATACCTTTATTAAGTAAAAGCCCAATAAATTGGCTTTTAAACTCAGCAGCGCGTTTCTTCGGGCGTATCCCGTGGTTAACAAATAAGTTAACTGTAGTTGTACTTACACCAAGTGGTTTGCAGAGTGAGCTTTGTGTCAGCTCATGTTGTTGAAGCAATTGTTTAAGTGCACTCATGGATTACTCTCCAACCACTCGTAATTTGGGTTTTTCGGCTGTAGCTTTGATGCCTTCAGCAATTTCAGGGATAACATCTTGTGGAACTTCTCCAGTAGGAAAAGACTTCTTAAGTGCTGCCATGCATTCAGCAGTCCACAAGTCTCCAACCAGTCCACGAATTTGTTTTGCTGCTTGAATCAAATTAATGGGTGCAACCTGACGACGGCTGGTTTCCGTATGCATTTGCTCACCAGCACGTGGTAAGTAGTCAGGGATATCGTGTTTTGTGATATGTGCCGTTGGGTCAATTTGACCTTGATACGCTGGGGTCCGCTTTTTGATGGCCTTATCAACATCAGCCTGTGTGTCCGCGTTGTAAGCCTGTTTCATGATGCGCTTACGTGACTGATCAATTTTACTATCTGGCATAGAGCGAATTTCTTCACCAATAACGGGGGCATCTACTGCTTGACCAAATATGTCGTATTGATCGGGTTCAACGGTGTAGATGACTTGCTCGCCATGTTCATTGTCCATCAGAACATCAATATCCGGAGCGCGGTATGGGTTAACAACCACATCAACTTTTGCACCCACATAAATACCGTCGATATGACGAACGCTATAGAACTGTTCACCATAGCCTTTAATCGTATGTTGAATAGTCAAATCACCTTTGACAGTGCGCGGTACAGGTACTGTGCTTACCAGCTCACGACAAAGCTCAATCGATGGCGCAATACGTAACTGTTCAGGACGAATCATCTGCCATACAGCATTGCGAGTCCGCTTGGTGCGACTATGAATTTTGGTCTCATTGAACATCGTTCGCCATTCACTCGCAAAAGTATTTAACTCTTCAATACTGTTTACAGTTCTATAGCTAAGTAACGACTCAAACTGTGTCTCAATTAAATTGTTGGCTTGTTCAACTTGTCCTTTTGCACGGCTATTGTTAGTCGCATGGGGGATAAACTGAACATCGAGGCGTTCGAGTAAGTTTCGGAACATACCACTGGTATTGGCTGTACCTTTGTCTACATAAAGGATAAAAGGCACACCATGCATGGGTTCTTTTAAACTGCGCTTTTGAATGCAGCTGAAAAAGAAATTAGTCAGGTTTTCAACATTCTCAGAATGCCAAAAATATTCATGGTAAAAACTGCCTGATGCATGATCAGTCTGAACATATCGAATGACACGGTCTTTCTCGATTTTGTGCAGGTTAGCTGGTTTATTCTTGTAGAATTCACGCTCATCCATCACGTGTAAGCCAGCTTTTTTATTCAGATAGAAGACCACACAAACCGATGCATCGACCTCCCAAACATGGTTAGGATGTAATGAACGCTGCTGATGATGAGCAGTCGGTTGGGTTAATTGTACCGGGTGACAAAAGTTTTGTTTCATCACACGGCTAATCGTTGCTGCAGAAACCTTTGGTGCTTTGCCACTGTCTTGAGCAATCTCTAAAGCGAGGTTAATTGGCATACGTTTTTTGCCAGTTTTACTCATGGCACTGATGACCATACCGCCAACCAGCTCAGCAGTCTCTACACTGACAACGGATTTACCTTTATCACTACGTTGCTTACGACCAGACTTATAGCCAACCGTTTCAAGTTCTCGATAAAGTTGTGGGCGACTTAATTGCAAATAATCACACGCTATTTTGATAATCGCAGCTTTCTCACCAAACCCAGCATTGGTGAGCTTTTCAGCAATTTCACGCAAATAGTCGATTTTTGCTAGATTTGGATTAGACATGTTTAAGCCTCACCATCAACTTCAATGGGTGGAAGTTCCATTGCTTCAGGGAACATCCATGCAGGTGAGACCATATCTTTAAAGTCAACTTGGACATTGAGGCGTTGGCTGTATTGAGCAATACGCTGGTATGTCGCAATAACGGCTTCATCAACACGTTCAAATAGTTGTGCAATGCCTTTTTTTTCTGCTGTATCCAACACACTATTCACATCATTTTGATAACGCATGAGGGCATTAAGAAAGGTAAGACCAGAAGTACTCAGAGTCTCCATTGCTGCTTTTTCGATAGCTTGTTCTTCTGACTCAGCACGCTTTTTGATTTGTGCAGGGCTTTTTAACTTGGCATTCTCTTCGAGTAATTCATTATTACGCTTGTCTTTAGTGCCAATAATTTTATCTTTTGCATCAACATCAGCTGTTAAGTCTTCAACTTTTTTAGTTAAATTCTTTTTTTCTTTGGCATGTTTTGCGGACATTTCCTCAATGAGATCAATCAAGCTTTCACGGTCTTCTGTTTTAACTGCTTCACCGTTGATAATCACTTCACGATCTTCAGTATCCAACTTGCGTAGTTTGCGCAGGTCACGATAACCTAGACCCATGCGTTGGCTGGTCTCAAGAAAATCTTCACCGAAGGTTGATAAGTTTTGAATGTCTTGATTAATCTTTTCATAACTATATCCAAGGTGCTGGCAAAACTCTTCAAAAGTTGTAACGGTTACAGGTTTTCCGAAAGCATCAAGTGTCTTTAAGCCCTTGTATTGTTTAGTTTCCTTGATTTCTGCTACTAATTTAATTTCTGTAACGGTTACAAGTTTTTTAATAAAGGCAGTTGCTTTAATTGCCCCAAGTTTTTCAGAAAGCTGAATTTGCTCAACTGAAACACTTTGCTCAATTTGTGCAAGCTGATTTTGATCAAGTTCATTCATAATCATGCCTCTGATTTAATTTGATTCACACGAGCCGTGACACGTTGAATATGTTCGGTAATGTGTGCTTGGGCACGGCTGATTTCTTCTGAATGTGTATGAGCAATAGCTACCATCTCTCTACCAAGTGCGTAGCTGCCATCATCCATTTGTGATGCCAAACCTTCGTTAATAAGAGTTTGAAGATATCGGTACACTTGGCTTGGACTCTCTTCCAATTTTTTTGCTAAATCACTTATGGTCACTCCTTTCAGACTATGACCACGTAAAGCCTTTAAAACTTTGAGGACTTTGCTAGCTGACTTATTTACTGTTGTCATTAATGGCTACTCCCAAAATTGTATTTAAGTAATACAAGTTCCTGACGCAGAATCTCGTTATCTTGTTCTGCAAAGAACCAACCGATGTATCCAAAGCAAACTAAAAAAATGCAGATATAAATGAGCAATTGATTTTCTTTTTGCATAGCTTTCCCTTATTCTTGTTTGTGCTAATATGTGCTTATTGAAAATGATCAGGGTTTGGTTTTAACCCAAAATAGACTGCAATATCATGTGCTAATCCAAAGTTACCTTTGTATTGACCATTTAAAACTTTGTAGACATCTTGAGGTTTCCACCCTTTTTCTTTTGCAACTGATGAAAGTGGAATGCCTTTAGCTCGATATTCATTCTTCACTTGCTCACCTGTTTTGATGGGCATTGCAGCATTAGTTGCCATATGAGTGTTCTCCTTTGTGGGGATTAAATAGTTTTAAGTGGTATTGAAACCAATTTAATCCAAATGGATAAAACAATCAATCAATTTTGATAAATTTTTGAGTTTTCTATGGCATTGTCTATTGGTAGTCGTATTCGTAACATTCGTGGTACAGAATCAAGATCTTCTTTTGCTGAAAGATTCAGTATTGGTACAGCTACTTTACAAAGATATGAAAGTGATGAGAGATCACCTGATATTGAGTTTTTAAGTAAGTTGCAAATCGCTACAGGCTATTCATTTGATTATTTGGTATATGGAAAAGAGACAGAGCTTCCTACCGAAGAGAATCTTGTATTAAGCAAATTCAGAGAAGCCGCACCTGATATTAAAAATAAAATTTTGATGCTTCTTTTAGGTGGGATTGATGCGACAGAAAATGTCGTAAAAAACATATCTAATACTGGAAATAGCACACAATACAATGCTAAAAATCAAAATATTAATAATGCTCCAGTCACAAAAAAGAAAACCAGCATCAAAATAGGTAAACAGCAAGGTGATATTGTGAATGGAGATAAGCATGTAAATAAATAGGTGGATCAATGAACGAGATAAAAGAAATTCGACAAGTTAAAGTAAATAAATTACAAGGTGACATTATTGATGGCGATAAGCACATTCATTATGCGACTCCAAAAACCTTGTATGATTTTGATAACCGGACTTTGAAAAAAGAGAGGGATATTTGTAAAGGAAAAATATCAGAGCTATATTTAAAAAGAGTCCCACCTTTTATCTGGATAATTCTTGGAACAATTTTTACTTTATACTGTTTATATACAATAATTCTTCCTAACCTGTTTAACAGTGTAATGCCCACAGACTGGGCTATTGTCTTAATGTCTGCAATGTTTGGTACAGTTGCCCCATCTCTATGGTTAGCTTGGATTCGTTATAATGATGATGAGCTTTTAGCGGATTATAAGTTTACTTATAAAGAGGCTACAAAAATTTTAAGAAAACGGGGACGACTATGAAGAAAAGTTTAGTTTTAATTGCCTATATATTTATTTTGAGTGGTTGCTCAAAAGAGTCTATTGAAGAAAAAGCGAGCACATCTGAACAGGTATCTGATAAAATCAATATGAGTAAATATACTGAAGAGCGTGATTTAGCAACATTGTTAGAGAATGAATATGAAGAAGCACAAAAAGAAACTAAAATTAGCCGTCCCCCTATTTATACGCCAATTAGTATTAAGCAAACAAAAGAGTTTATTAAACGTGTTGAAGAGACCAGAGAGGGAGACTCCAAAGTAGATATTGAAAACCTTCTCGAAGTTTCTCAACAAAGCCGTAGATATAATGCTTTAGTTGATGAAGCTAAGAGTATCTACGGGGAAATGGATATTACAAATGAATTAAGATACTGCACTATTTTTGCTGAAACTGCACGAGAGCTATGGAAATTAACATATTCTCCGCCTACAACTTCACCAGAATTTGATGAGAATACACTACGATTAAATTTAGCAACTTATAATGAGTCCAAACAAGTGTGTATCGAAGATGTTCAGATGAAACTGAGCGAGAATACTTGATAATAAAAGAAATAGGATATACGTTTAAATACTGTGACTACTGGCCATAAAGATACCCATAGCAGATTATTTAAATGGGAACAATGATTATAGAACCTGAAAATAAGCAATTGGATAGAGCCTTAAAAATTGAACGAATATATAAGTTGGAAATCAGATGAAGAAATTACTCTTAGTTATTGGGCTATTTACACTAGTTGGATGTTCTAAAGAACCAATCCGTGATCCAGTTGAACCGGTATCTAAAGCAACAGACGAAAAGAATGTAGTGGACAAGAATGAAGCAGCTATCTTAGTTGATAAAATTCAGTCTATACCAACACTTGAGCAAGCAATACAAGTCTCTATTGGCATGATGGATGACTCATTTAATAAAATGCCAACTGCTGCAATGTTCATTCCATTATGGGCAGAGAAGAACAAAATTGATTTGGGTATGATTAATGCTATTACTTCGACTAGCTATGGGAAGATCATGAAAGATTCATCTTCCGAACGAGGTAAAAGCTTTTGTGTTACAGGTATGGTTGGAGATATTGCTGTAGATCGTTCAGCTGGATTTGCTGTTTATACAGGTGGTATCGTTACTAATGATATGCGTATTGTGAGATATATCGCGATGAAATCGACTGGTGATATCGTCGATGGATCTATGAGTAAATTCTGTGGAATCGTTGTTGGTAAAATAAAGTATGAAAATGCTAGAGGAGGCACAACACATGCCCCATATTTAGTAGGTATGTTTAATTTACCTGAGAATAAATGAATCTGAGTGGAAACATTTCCGCCTAATCTAAAAAAGTATAAGATTGCAATATGACCTCATCATTTGATGAGGTTTTTTTATGTCCACCCCAGTAAAAGCAAAGTCCTTTGTACTTTCTAAACTGAGTCTCAGCCGATTAGAGGGTGTTCACCCTAAATTGGTTGCTATTGTTAAACGAGCAATCCAAATCACTCAACAAGATTTTATGGTGGTTGAAGGCGTTCGTAGCAAAGAGCAATGTTATATCAATTATGGTAAAGGCCGTACTGTAGCTGAATGTCAGGTGAAAGGTGTACCCGCCAAATATGCTCAACCTAAATTGTCCAAAGTCACGTGGCTGAATAATCCACTTTCTTCACTCCATGTATCTGGTCGAGCTGTTGATTTAGTCCCATACCCTGTGGACTGGAATGATCTCAGTAAATTTAAAGTCATTTCCGTCGCCATGAAGCAAGCAGCCAAAGAGCTTGGGGTGACAATGGATTGGGGTGGAGATTGGAAATCGACCAAAGACTACCCTCATTTTGAATTGGTCTAGGAGGGAAAATGCATGAAAAAAAGTCAGCATAAAATCCCTACATCGGTGATACAAGCACGAATTAAGCAACAAGTTGAAAAGGAATTAAAAGATTTGCCCGTTTCGGATGAGCAAGTGAGCTTGTTGCGTGCGGATTTGTCCAAGGCGAATAGCCAACTTGATCAAGTCTCATTAGAACTTGCTGATAAAAAACAGCAACTTTTAGATCAAGCGAAGCGACATCAAACTCGTATTGATGAGTTGAAGGATCAAAGTGCTCAGCAACCACAATCTTTGCAAGCTGTTCACGGCTCTACAATAAAGCTTGGTTTTTGGGTACACAATTGGCAAACAGGCTGGATGTGGTTTAGTAACGTTGCTTTTGCAGGCATTGTTACTGTTCAGACTTTTTACGATACGTTGCCAGCTGAAGTCATCATGGCATTACCTGCAGATACGCAATCAAAAATCACCTTAACTTTAGCTGTATTGGGGCTTTTTGGACGTTTTATTAATCAAAGTAAACCTAAGCCGTTACCACCTGCATCCGATGATTTTAAGGAGGATGCATGACCATTCAACTTGAAGCGTATCAAGTGTTTCTTGTTCTTTCTGGTGTCATCAGTGCTGTTTTTGGCATGATCAAGCTCATGGGCAATCAGATTAATGACAATATTCAGCAGAACTTTGAGTCAATTAATCAAAAGATTGAGGAAGGGTCACGACAAAATTTGAAAAGTCAGGAAGATTTACGAAAGTTAGAGCGTGAATTTTTTCAGTTTCAAGTGGATATGCCATTTCGTTATATTGCGCGAGATGACTATATCCGTGGTCAAACCGTGATTGAAGCAAAGCTTGATGCTGTGGCGGAAAAGCTTGAGAAAGTACAGATTAAGCAAGGAATTAAGCCATGAGTTTTGATGTTCAAAAAATCCGTCGTGAAAGTATGCGTTGGCATTTACTCAATGCCTTGGATAAAGCACGTCCCTTGGGGGCATTGGATACTCTACTGCTGGATGTGATGCGCGCGTTATATCCTGACACCACCCCACAAGAGCTACATGTTCAGCTGGACTATTTAGAAGAACGTAAGCTGGTTGAAATTAAAAAGCAGCCAGATGGCCATTGGCATGCAAAACTAGATCGCTTGGGCATTGATATTGTTGAATACACCATTGATTGCCAAGCCGGGATTGCACGCCCAGATAAATACTGGCACTGAGGTGAAATATGGCGCGTGAATCCTCAATTGATCAGCTCAACAGTGATGATAAGACGTGGCTTGATCAGCGGTTTATGGATCAAGGCTTTTGTGGCTATGAAGAAATCGCCAAAATCCTGCAAGAACGTGGCTATGACATTAGTAAATCCAGTGTGCATCGTTATGGCCAGAAAGTAGAACAAAAGCTTGCTGCCGTTCAGGCCAGTACACAAGCAGCCATGATGATTGCAGATGCTGCTCCGGACGATAGCGACATGCGTAGTTCAGCGGTTTTGTCATTGGTTCAGACTGAGCTGTTCAATGCTCTCGTGGCATTACAAGAAGCCGATAATGAGGAGGCTGATCCGGCAGACCGCATCATGCTGATGGCCAAAGCAGGTAAAGGTATTGCTGAAATTGCCAAAGCCTCTGTCAACCAAAAAAAATGGGAATCAGAAGTTCGCGAGCGTGTCCAAGCTGCTGCCAAGGCGGTGGATAAGATTGCAAAAAAAGGTGGATTAACTGCTGAAACTGCTGCGGAAATTCGAAAACAGATTTTGGGGATTGTCGATAAATGATCACAGCAGAAGCATCTCCAATTGATCTATTACAGCCTGATTTTGACAGTGATGTTCCTGCTGTCCTATTACCCTATCAACAAGAGTGGATTGCTGATAAGAGTCCGCTGAAGATTGGTGAGAAGTCACGACGTATTGGTTTGACTTGGGCTGAAGCTGCCGATGCAGCATTGGAGTGTGCCAGTGACCGTTCTGCCGGTGGGCAGAACTGTTATTACCTTGGCTATAACAAGGACATGACGGTTGAGTTTATTCAGGCTGCTGCGATGTGGGCACGAGCCTATGGCTTGGCAGCTGCTGAAGTTGAAGAAGGTATTTGGGAAGATGGTGATAAACATATTCAAACCTATATCATCCGATTCCCTAAATCCGGCTTTCGTATTGAAGCTTTAACCAGTCGTCCATCCAACTTACGTGGTCGCCAAGGTCGAGTGATTCTGGATGAGGCTGCATTCCATGAGTCACTCGACGAACTACTTAAAGCAGCTATTGCACTACTGATCTGGGGCGGTTGTGTACGGGTGATTAGTACACATGATGGTGAAGACAATCCATTCAATGAATTGATTAATGAAATTCGAGCCGGTAAACGTAAAGGTACAATTCATCGTACAACCTTCCGTGATGCTGTGGCTCAAGGTTTATATCAACGTGTTTGTATACGTGAAGATATTGCCTACGATGCAGCTGAAGAAGCGTTATGGGTACAAGAAGTTTACGATTTCTACGGCAGCTCTGCGGATGAAGAATTGGATGTCATCCCGAGCAAAGGTGGTGGTCGCTGGTTACCGCATTCACTCTTAGAAAGTAAAAAAGATGACACTGTACCGGTTATTCGTTTTGAAGCACCGAAAGGCTGGGATGACTTTAGTAACGTGAGTGAGGAAGTGCGAAATGCTGAGGTGACTGAATTCTTTAATGAGCACTTAAAGCCATTGCTTGAAGCTCTACCTAAAAAGCTGATCAGTTATTACGGCCTAGATTTTGCCCGTAAACGTAATGCTTGTTCCTTCTGGCCTTTGGTCGAGCAACAAAACACTAAAAAGCGTATCCCATTTTTATTTGAAATGTTCAAGGTTCCGTATAAGCAGCAAGAAGAATTTTTAAAACTGATTGTTGATATGCTGCCAAACTTTAGCAAAGGTGCCCACGATGCCGGTGGTAACGGTGGTTATTTGGCTGAGGCCATGCAGGTCAAATATGGTGAGCGTATTGAAGCGGTCATGTTGACTGAAAGCTGGTATCGGGAGCATACACCACACTTTAAAGCCTCATTAGAAGATGGTGACATTGAGAATATGCCAGCCGATCAGGATGTGGTTGAAGACCATCGTGCCTTTGTCATGGTCAATGGTGTGGCACGTATTCCAGCACAGGGTAAATCTAATTCAAATAATAAAGATCGTCATGGCGATAGTGCCATTGCGCATTTACTGGCAGATTTTGCGAGTCATCATCCATCGGCACCGATTGAGTTCATACCATTACCATCTCACGATGAAATTGAAAGGAATATGGATGATTACCAATGGTTGAGTGATTCAGGCTGTATTTAAACAATTCATAGGAAGAATTTCCGTCTGATCTGAATATTGTTCCTGCATTAAGGTGATCGTACTTCATTCCTATATAGGATGCTTCATGGACATTCAATCATCACGTATTTCTATTGAAATTAATCAGCAACTGGTTTATTCGCAGTATCAAAGTAATGGCCTAAAAAATAGTGTTTACCCAATGGCCCCAGACGAAGTTTATGCTTTACGAGAATTGATCAAAGCTGCTGACCAAGAACTTGCTAGCCTAGAACAAACTTCAGGGAGTGTGTCTTATATTGAAATCCAGTTAGAAGGTAAAACCTGCTTCAGTCAAAACGTACCCATTGATGGTACACCGTTAGGCACTATGACCAATGATGCCTCTATTAACCAGAAGCTCAAACAAATTCTAGAGAATGCATTGGTGCAGATTAATTATCAATTAGGCGTCGTTTCAGAATAAACGGCCATTTAATCTTTTAGTCCTAAACCTGAACAATAAAACGAGGTGACGATTCTTGTTGGAGCAAGAATCGCCCCCTTTGGTAATTTAGCTACCGCAGGCAAAGCCTCGCTACTGTGCACACAGTATTTGCAGGCTATCAAAAATGAAATGCTTTTGCAGTAGGTGAAACTATGAAAACCAAACCAATTGTGCCGTGGATGGGTGGTAAACGTCGACTGGTGTCGCAATTAGTCCAAAAAATGCCGGAACATGACTGTTATGTAGAATTATTTGCAGGTGGTGCAGCACTATTTTTTATGCGTGAGCAGCCATCCAAAGTTGAAGTGATTAATGATTTAAATGGTGAACTGGTGAATCTTTACCGTGTTATACAACACCATTTAGAAGAATTTGTTCGGCAATTTAAGTGGGCATTGGTCAGTCGGCAAATGTTTGATTGGTTGAAAAATGCTTCAACGGATTTAATGACAGACATTCAGCGTGCAGCACGATTCTATTACCTACAACATCTTGCCTTTGGTGCAAAAGTTTCCGGGCAAAGCTTTGGCACAGCAACGACCTCGCGACCAGTGAATTTACTTCGAATCGAAGAGCAACTCAGCGAGGCACACTTACGTTTATCAGGTGTCACAATTGAACATTTAAGCTGGGATAAATGCTTACTTAAATATGATCGGCCCCATAGCTTTATGTATGCAGATCCGCCTTATTGGGAAACCACTGGATATGGATGTGACTTTGGATTTGAACAATATCAAAAGATGGCAGAATTGATGCGAAGCTGTAAAGGTAAAGTGATGTTGTCTATTAATGATCATCCAGATATTCGGGAATTATTTAAAGTATTCAATATTTGCACGACTGAAAAAATCAACTATACCGTTGGCGGTGCGAGCCAAAGTAAAGTAAAAATGCATGAGTTAATCATTACTAACTACTAAAGCATACGGTTTATAGATTTATAAATCTTTATAAAGCTATTTTTAGCGCTTTAAAGATGATTCAGCATAAATGAGTCAGGGATTGGTCCCAAATCGCTTAAATCGCCTGTTTTTTAGATTCCTCCTAATAGGGGGAATTTATTTATACTTCATTCAACGGAAGTCCTTCCGCCTAATCAAGATACTTTGAATCTTCCATGATGATGCAAAATCCACACATTGTATTTGCATCATGTCTAAAAAAAAGCCCACCTCAAAAAATCGAGACCTGTCTGCACTTGAGACCACCCAGACCGCTGAGGTTGCATGGTTATCAAGCCAGTGGCAGGAACATCCTGTTATTGGCTTGACGCCACAACGCTTACACCAGTTATTGACTGATGCGGAGCAAGGTAATTTACAAGCACAGGCTGATTTGTTTTGTGATATGGAAGAACGTGATGGTCACATCTTTAGTGAGATGGATAAGCGTAAAAAGGGTGTCAATGGATTAGCTTGGGTGGTGAATCCCCCTAAAAATGCAAATGAACAAGAAAAAAAGATTGCTGCTGAAGTTCACGAGTGGATTGATGATATTGAGGATTTTGAACAGTTCTTGTTTGATGCCATGGATGCAGTCGGTCATGGCTATAGCTGCCAAGAGATTGTTTGGCATAAGCTCGGTCATTTGTGGTTACCTCAACATTTTAATTTTGCGATTCCTCGCAATTTTCTGACACCTTATCAGCAACCCAATGAACTGCGCTTGAATGACGGGACACCTGATGGTGCAGAGTTTTGGGACTTTGGCTGGATTGTGCATCGACATAAAGCCAAGTCTGGCTATATTGCCCGATCCGGACTACACCGTGTGCTTTCATGGCCATTTCTGTTTAAGAACTATGGCATCCGTGATGTGATGGAGTTTTTAGAAACCTACGGATTGCCCAATAAAATTGGTAAATATCCAAGTGGTGCCACGGATCAGGAAAAAATGACCCTGCTGCGTGCGGTGATGATGATTGGTCGTAATGCCGGGGGAATTATTCCGAACGGGATGTCGATTGATTTTGCTGCAGCAACAGACGGTGATACAAAAAATCATTTTGATCTTGTGAGCTGGTGTGAGAAAACGCAATCCAAGATTATTGTGGGTGGGACCTTACTGTCTCAAGCTGATGGTAAATCCAGTACCAATGCATTAGGGAATATTCACGAAGTTCAATTTGGCAAGCTGGTGAAATCCGATGCCAAACAAGCTGCCAGAACAATCAATGATAGTTTAATCAGCTATTTGATGCGTTTGAATTATCCTAATATTCCCCCAGATCGCTACCCTAAGTTTAAATTTGATACCTCGGATACCGAAGATATTCAGACCTTTGGGGAGGCATTACCAAAACTGGTACAGGTGGGAATGAAAATTCCACGGTCATGGGCACAAGAAAAACTAGGAATTCCCGAGCCGAGTGAAAATGAAGATATTTTAACAACGATTCAGGAAGCCAATATTGCTGCGAATTCGCTTTTATATTCTGGTATGCGAGTCCCAGCAAATTTAGTCGCACTGAACCAGAATACGATCACAACGGCATCACCTGCGGAACTGGTAGCCATTCGTGCACAAGGTTTGTTGGATGAACAAGTACACCAATTGGACCATCAGCATTTGCAGAATCAGGCTGAGGCTATTCTACCAGCAATGATCAAGAAGCTGAGTCAGGCGCAAGATATTGAGGGTGCCTTGGCCATGTTGGCTGAGCTTTATCCGGATCAGGATTTAGAAAGTCTTCAGAATGATTTAGAAAAGCTTATTTTTGCCAGTGATGTCCTTGGGCGACTCTCAGTACATGAGGGGCGAAAGCGTGGATAAGCCAACAATGCAGGCTTTATTCAAGCAACCGCCACGTAAAGCCATCGAATATCTTGAACAAAAACAACTTATGCCCTCACAGGACTGGTGGCAAGTCCAAGGCAATGCCCATAACAAGGCTTTTGTCATTGCTCAAATGACCAGAATGGATTTACTAGAAGAGATTCGCCAATCTTTACTTGATGCCCAAAAAAATGGCTGGGATTTAAAAAAATGGTCTGAAGTTGTTGAACCTAAAATGAGACAACGTGGCTGGTGGGGAAAACAGGATATTTTAACAGAAGATGGTCAACGCACAGTACAACTTGGCAATCCCTACCGTCTCAAAACCATTTATCAAACCAACATGGCTCAAGCTTATGAAGCAGGTCGTCAAGCTGTCATTTGGGATGACAATCCACTTTTTCCCTATGTTCAGTACAGCGCTATTTTAGACAATCGCACCCGGCCAAGTCATCAAGCCCTGCATGGTGTGGTGATGCATAAGAATGACCCGGCATGGCAATATATTGCCCCCAAAAATGGTTATAACTGCCGATGTACTGTGATTGAGTTGATGGAGGGTGATGTTCAGGGGCAGAAACTTAAGGTTTGGGATAGTGGTGAATTTCTTCAGGTCTACGATGTCGATGTGAGCCATGGTGGTGTTGCTCAGGTCGCAAGATTAGATTTGCCTGATCGGCCATCGTTTTCGACAGATGCGGGTTGGGTGGGTCGACCAGCGTCTTTACCAACTAAACAATTGATGGATAAGACGGCATGGATTGAGCCACGCTTGGCATCCAATAGCGTGACCCGAACATTTGAGAATAAAGCAGTTGTCAACCAATACAATGAAGAAGTGAAGCAATGGATTCAAAATGTTGATCCGAAGCGTCCCAAAAATGAAATGCGTCATGTTGGTGTACTGGATCACGAGTTTCTAGACGCATTATCTAAACAGAACATTGATATTTCCAGCGCTGCATTAGTTGTACATGATAAGTACACACTTGGGCATTTAGATAAAGACCGTAAAAAGCATGACCGCGGATGGGTTGAAAATATTGTTGCACATTTGACCGAGCCACATGATCTGTATCTGGATACCAAGGACAATACACCACTGTTGGTTTTTGATATTGATCAGGATGGTGAGGTCTATAAGTTGGTATTACACATTAATAAATCTTTGAATGCCAAAGATCAGACCGGAGACAAGCAGAAAGTGATAGGCAATTTAATCAGGACCGTCGTCATTGATAAGCAGGTTAATTTCACCAACGGTCAACAGTATAAATTTTTAGCAAGGAAAAAGTGAGCTGGTTCGGGACTCGAACCCGAATCTACGGAGGATGATTGGAACTCCGCTGCTTTCCCATCAGCTACTTCAGCTCACCTCCATATGATATTAGTTTAAATACTAGGCAGGATCAAGTATGAGTGTTCTTCAGATCAAAGATGATGAGGTCCGGCAAAAGCTGAATCAAGCTGCTCAGCGTTTAGTGAATACTGAACCTCTGACAGCAGATTTGGAACGCGTTTTAGTGAGTCAGTCACTACAAAACTTTCATGCCAATGGCCGTCCTAAATGGGCTGGCCTATCTCCCGTAACATTGGCAAAGTATCGAAAACAAGGCATTAAACCCCAAGGAATATTACAGCGTAGCCCCGGTGGTTTACGTGACAGTGTTCAAGGTGACCATGATATGAACTCAGTCACGATTGGTGCAGGTTCTGGAAAAAGTGCAGCTTATGCACCTATTCACCAATTTAGCGGTATGGCTGGAAGAAAGCGTAAGGTTAAGATTCCGGCACGACCTTATTTACCGATGAATCAACAAGGCTTCTTACAAGCGGAAGCTGAGAATGCGGTTAGTTTTGTGGCCAGTCATTACTTATCAACACTCTTCGATTAAAAAAACAAACGGAAGGTTTTCCGCCTAATCTTTTCATCTTTGGAAACTTAATCTCATAGCATCATTTTAAAAGTTGATGTTATGACTGACTCAATTCGTGTTGCTTATTGCTCATTTAACTTAAATGCAGCGTCAAATCACTTGGTTTTAGTCCCTGAGGGAATTTTTACCGGGGTTGATGGTCGCCCGCATGATGCCCCGCACTGGAATCTTACACCAGAACGTGGTCGTCAAATTGTAGCAGTACTCAATCAACGTAAGATTGATATGGTCATTGATTATGAACATGCCACGTTAAAAAGCCAGACTTCAGGTGATCCGGCACCTGCAGCAGGTTGGCTAAAGTCAGATCATTTTGTCTATATCGATGGAGTTGGGATATGTAGTACCAAATTTGAATGGCTTGATAAGGCAAAAAACTATATTGAGTCGGGAGAATATAAATATCTATCGCCAGTCCTTTTTTATAACAAGCTCGGCGAAATTCTAGCATTAATCAATGTTGCTCTCACAAACACCCCTGCATTAGACCAGTTGCCCGAAGCCAAACTTGCTGCGGCAGCTCAGGAATATTTTGCCCAAAATTATGATGAGGATTTAACCATGAATGAGTTTTTAAAGCTCATGCTTAAGAAGTTAGGACTTGCTGAAACTTCTACTGAACAAGAAGTTCTGGCTGCTGCTAATAGCCTTTTTACTA
Organism: Acinetobacter sp. V102_4; assembly: GCF_031799005.1. Taxonomy (NCBI): domain Bacteria; kingdom Pseudomonadati; phylum Pseudomonadota; class Gammaproteobacteria; order Moraxellales; family Moraxellaceae; genus Acinetobacter; species Acinetobacter sp. V102_4. Next base: position 67,846 of record NZ_JAVQNR010000037.1, read on the forward strand.
AGCTGGATGGTGCGTTCGGCACAACACTCGCGACCGATCAAACGTTGGATCAAGCGATTGATAAAGCGGTTGAAGTCAAAGCTGCAGCAAATAGCCAAGCACCAGACCCAACAAAATTTGTACCAATCGGCGTATATAACGAAGCTGTTTTAAAGGCAGGTCATGCTGAAGCAGCGGGTAAAGCCAAGGAAATAGATGACCTCATTGTTGCTGCTTGTAGTGATGGTCGTCTTACAGGTGAGGTAACCATTAACTACTATAAGGAGTTGGCAAAAACTAATCCTGATGTTGCCAAAGTACAAATTGAAGAATTACCAAAAATTGCAGCTTTGACCCAGCGTCAAACCACGACTCAACAACAGGGTCCTTCACATCATCAAAATCAATTAACTCCGGAAACCTTAACTGTTGGCAATTTAATGGGTGTTGACTGGAATGAGGGCAAATAGCAATGAGCAGTATTTTAACTCAGGAAGAACGACAAACCGAGCGTCGTGAAGTCGGTTTGATTCATGTCCCTGTTAAGGCAGGTGCAACTATCGTCGCTGGTTTTATGGCTGTTGTTGATGCTACCGGTCATGCAGTCACTGCGACTGCTGCTACAGGCTTAACATATTTAGGTCGTTATGAAGACAGCGTTGACAATACGGAAGGTGCAGATGGTGAAGTTTACGTTTTAGTCCGCACCCATGATGCCTTCTTGTTTGCAAACAGCGCGACTGATCCAGTAACTCAAGCAGCTTTTGGCAAGCCTTGCTATATCGAGGATCACGAAACAGTAGCCGAGACCGATGCTGGTGGAACCTTGTCTGTAGCTGGTCGTGTGGTAGGTATTGATGAAAATGGAGTATGGATCGAATGATTGTTAATGGCGCGAATTTAAATGCGATTTTCTTGAACCTAAGTAAGGTTTTTAACCAGACATTTAATGATGTCCCGATTGAATATACCAATATTGCCATGGTTGTCCCTAGTAATGGTGCTTATGTGGATTATCGTTGGTTGGCTAACTTCCCTCAAATGAAGGAATGGATTGGTAAAAAACACATTACCAAGCTTGCTGAATATGACTACGTCATTCGTAACAAAGATTATGCTGCAACGATTGAAGTTCGTCGTAATGACATTGAAGATGATCAAATGGGGATTTACAAACCTCAAGCTGAATCAGCAGCATGGTCAGCAAAGCAGCACCCCGATGAGCTGGTTTTTGAAGCAGTGAATAAATCATTTACTGCGAAGTGTTATGACGGCCAACCTATGATTTCTACGAATCATAAAGTGGGCAAACTGACCTTCAGTAATAAAGGAACAAAGAAGCTTTCGATTGCATCGCTTGCTGAAGCCCGAGCTTCGTATGGTGTGGCCCGTACCACAATGATGAAATTCAAGGATGAATCTGGTCGTCCTTTGAATGTTAAACCTAATGTATTACTTGTACCCCCAGCACAGGAAGATGTTGCCAATGCTTTAATGACCGTAGATCGTTTGGAAGATGGTAAGCCAAACCCATATAAAGGTAGTGCAAAAGTCCAAGTGTCTACACGTTTAACCGATGATGATGCATGGTTCTTGCTGGACAACACAAAACCAGTCAAACCCTTTGTCTATCAGGTGCGCAAAAAACCTGTATTTGTTCAGCAAACCAATATGGATTCACCCTCTGTCTTTATGGAAGGCGTTTTCTACTTTGGTGCTGAAGCACGTGGTGCAGCTGGTTATGGCTTCTGGCAGACCGTTTACGGTTCTACTGGCAAGGAGGCGTAAGCCATGTATGCAACGGTAGAAGCAATGCTCCAAAAGTTCGGAGAGCAAGAACTACAACAGCTCACTGATAATGAGGGACCCTTTCAATATGAAATCAACATGACCAAGCTCAATTCAGCAATGGATGAAGCCAACAGTGAGGTTGATGCCTATGTGGGAAGCCGTTATTCACTACCGTTGCAAACGATTCCCCCCTTTTTAATTAATATCGCCTGTAATCTTGCGCGGTTTTATGCAGTTACGGGTGATTTGACTGAAAATGATCCTATTAAAAATCGTTATGAATCATCGATTAAAACGCTAACAAAGATTTCTAAGGGTGAATTAACACTGGGTGGCTCACCTGCGGGTGAATCTAAACCGGTACAAACTGCTGCAAATAATGTGGTTTTTGTTAAAGGTCGGCGCGACTTTGGAGGCAGCGGATGGTGAATCTGCGCATCGGTGATGTCGAGCAAGGCATTAAAGCCGTTCTTGCTCAACAAATTACTTCAAAAAAATGGCCATGGGTTCGTGAAATCAAAACTTATGGGGGGGAATTTGATGATGAGACATTGGTTTTCATCCGGTCTTTTCCAGCGATCTGGGTCACATTCCAAGGTTCAGGGAAACCCCATAAAATCAGTAATAACAAGACTGAGTACCCATTAACCTTTGTTGTGATGGTTGGCGCAAGGTCTTTACGTAATGAGGAGGCTCGTCGGCATGGGACACTGACCAATATTGGCACCTATGACATGTTATCTAATGTACATGAACTACTGACAGGCAATAACTTATCGAGTGTCGGTGTATGTGGTTTAGAGCCATTGGCACTGGGTCGCACCCAGACGATTTTTAACACAAAAACCCAAACCTCCTCAATTAGTGTCTTGGCGCAGGAATTTACCACGCAATATATTCTCACAGCTTCAGATCGTGATCGAGAGGAAGAAGCTGAAGAGGCTTACTTGGAACGTATCAATATCGATTATCACTTTAATCCAAACGACTACGGTATGTATGAGTCTGATTTGGTCGAGCTTAAGGAAAATTAAAATGGTTCAATCTGGCATTAGAACCCCGGGCCTCTATACTGATGTGAATATCAATACTCAGCGTACAGGCTTACCTGGAAATGTTCATCGTGTATTGTTTGTCAGTACGGATGATGTCAAAGATATGGTTCAGCCCGTGGATATCTATGATGAATCGGACGCTGACGAAAAAATCGCAAAAGATAGCTTTATCGGGCGGATGATTAACGCTGCCATTGCCACCAATCGACTGGTCAATGTACAGGCGATTACACTGGCAACTGAGGTCGATACAACACTGGATAAAATTGCACCACTGGGTCATACCATTATTACGGTGAATCAAGCCCCACAAGAAGGTGATGAAACCGAAGCGTGGGTTGATTATCTAAACTTTGTCAGTGGTTCCATTGAACAACGGCCTGCAATTTTAGTGGTTCCTTTTACAGATATTGATGCTGCAACTGCCTTTGCAGCTCAACCATTTGTTGAGACCAATTATCGTATTGTGGCAGCTTGTTATCATGGTGCTTTTGGTCAAGAGGCTGAAATTGCCGGTGCAATGGCAGCAGCCTTAGCAGATTCCAATGACCCTGCGGTCCCATTCAATGGTGTAAATTTAGGGGGTGTTACTGCAGTTGAAGATCAATACAAGTTGACCTTTGAACGTCAGGAACGTGCATTAAAAGCCGGTGTTTGTGTGATTAGTACGGGTGCGGATGGGAAGCCTGAGATTGTTCGGGCAATTTCGACTTTCCGAAAAAACCCGGATTCAGGAATGTCTGATGACATCATGCTCGATATTAATGGGGCATTGGTTATTGACTATGTGCGTCTGGTGATGCGTACTGCTGTATCTAAAGAACGTCGTCAAAAGAATACATCTCCTAGACGTCGTAACCTGCGCTCAATTTTTTTGACGGAAGCTTTGAAGCTGGAGAAAGCTGAAATATTAGAGCATGTCACTGAAACGGCAGATCAACTCACAGTCACACAGGATGATCAGGATAAAGCCCGTGCAAATGCAGACATCCCGAGTCACTGGGTTCGAGGGATGCATGTTATTGCGTCAACCTTGAACGTATATTAGCCTAATGTTCTCCCTTGATTATAAAAAGGCTGCTACGGCAGTCTTTTTTATGATCTCAACGGAAAGGTTTCCGCCTAATCTCCTACCTATTAATACCAGAAAATGAGTCAACGTTAACAAGAGCATTTAAACATGTCTGAAGAAGTCGTTGGCTCTATTGTGATGAGCTATAACGGTCTGGAATATGACTGTGCCAAATTTACCGCGTCAATTACTACCGGGACAAAACCGGTTGCCACCATGAACCGTGAGCAACGAATCAAATATGTTGCGACAGGTGTTCGTACTTTTGAGCTGACCGTTTCAGTCGTTATCCCAGATGGAAAAGATTCGGTTAAGTGGCTTGATATTAAAGATGGGCGTATTTCGGTGGAATCCCCAAGTGGTAATTTTCGTGAAACCTTCATTGATTGCCACACTACATCAGTGAGTGCAACGTATGATCTCAATGGAGAGACGTTACGTGACTTATCCCTATTTTGTTTAGATTATTTTGATGAAACTCTGTAGCAGGTTAGAAAATGGAAAAAATTAGTATTGATGGTGATTTACCCGTTCCAATCAAGATTTTAGTTGATGAGGAACAAATCAAGTGCGGTAAGTTTGTCATGTCTTCAATGACTGCTATTGAATATGTACAAGTCCAAGCCAAAATCACAGGTCTGCACTATATCTCTATTTCAGATGTGGTTGCCATGACCAAACTGGTTGATGATGAAGGTCATCACCATGAATTGACTTATGTTGATCTTGCTGAAGGCTCTCATTTTAACCTGATCCATTTAACTGAAACCAAGGCAGAATTAGAGGCAAAGGTCAAAGCCGCGAGTTAATTGAGCGCGTTCGATTAATTCGAGCATTGATGGCTATAGGTATTCCGTATGTAGAGGCATTAAATATGCCTCTACATATTGCCATAGCTTTTCTCAGTGATGAGCGGCGACTCACCCCATTGCGTCAAGAATCCAAACCACCCACGACCAGAACACCAGTACAGCCTCAGCCCCAACGTTCGAATACGGTGACTAAAAGCTATATTTCAACGGAGCGTAAACACTCAACCCCTAAAGGCAAATTATGAGTAGTCGGAATACCACTGTTTCATTAACATTGCAGATTAAAGGAAATGCGGGTCAAGAGATGAAACGCATCTCTGATCAGCAAGTGACGGCTACGACCAAGATCAACACGCAATGGACTCAGATCAGTTCGGCTCAAGCCAAGTTTGTGAATACTGCCCGTGCCGGTGCTCAAGCAACTCAAAATACTGCACGGATCAGTGATCAATTATTAAGAACAAATCAAACTCTAGAACAGGTCTTAAAGCAGCAAACCAGACAGACGCAATTGCAATCTCAACTTATACATAATCAAACCCGTGATTATCAAAATCAAGTAAATCAACTCCGGCAACAAACTACTGAAGCTGGTCGTTTACGGCAGCAATTAGAAAAAGCTGGACGAGAAAATCGCGATCTACAGCGTGGTGGACTTGGAAATGGATTGCAGAAGGTTGCAACCACAACAGGCGGTATCTACGCTGCTGGCATGATTGGAGGGAATTACCTTAAAGATCCACGTGATTACATGCAATCTATTTCTCAATCGGTTGGGACAATCTATGGTGGTCAACAGCAGACACCCGAACAACGAAAAGCAAAAATTATGGAGACTGAACGTTGGGTTCGCAATTCTGCTGTAAGTGGTGGGTCTAGTCCTCAATCTATGGCAATAGTGTTAAAAGAATTTTCTGCTTCCCCTGCATTTGAAGTCGGTGAGATTGAAAATGCACTAATGATAGCAAGTCAAGCTGCTTTTGCTAGTGGTTCAGATCCTGTTGATATTGCAAAAATGATGATTGCTAGTCGCCAACATAATCCAAGTGTCTCATTGGATAAAGTCATCAATATGGCTTTTCGGTCAGGCCAGCTAGGCTCATTTGAATTGGATAATATGGCACGAAATATGCCTAGTCTACTGAGTACAGCAAAAGGTGCTGGCTATACTGGCGAAGAAGGCTATAAGAACTTGCTAACAATGGCACAAGTCAGTACAAGAACTGCATCAACTCCTGATCAGGCTGCCAATAATTTAGAGAATTTACTAGGTGAATTTAGCCAACATAGTTTTGGATTACAGATTGCAAAATATATAACACCACGTAAAGGCTTACCGATTACTCAATATGGTGTAGCAGGTAATCGTACAGGGGTTGACTGGACAAAATATGCAGCTGATGCTCAAGAACGTGGTATTGGTCAAGTAGATGCAGCTGCTGAATTATTAAATGGTGAAATGCAAAACAACCCACTATATCAAGAGTATCAAGCCAAGGCCCAGAATGCTCAGAAAGAAATACTCCATAAAAGGAAACAAGGACTTAATGTCGCTCAAGAATTAATAGAATATCAAGAGAATCTTGATGCTGCATTAAAAATAGTTAGTCAAAGTGGAATCGGTAAAATTTTTCATAATAAGCAATCATTGGCTGCATTTACAGCCATCACCTTAAGTAAGGGGAATGATGGTGATTTCAATGATCTTATGCAACAAACGGATTATTTAAGCTCGCGTACTGCTGTTGCCGATGAACATAAGCTTCAGTCTCAAGAGGAATATGCGAAAGACAATTCTTTAGATACAGTAAAATTTAATGCAAAAGTTGATAACTATAATGGAGTTTCGGGTTGGCTGGGTGATTTAAAACAAGGACTTGCTGATTTCGCTAGTTCCAACGAAGATGTAGCAGCAGCGGCATCTGCAGCTGTAGTCGGATTAGCTGCTGTCGCAACGGCTGGTGGAATTGCTGCCATTAGTATGCGAACAGGTCATCCACAAACTCCTTCAACACCACCTATTTCAACAGGTAAGACTCTTGGAAATGTAGGAAAGGCAGCAGGCTTTTTCGGGGCACTCTATACTGGATATCAGGCATTTAAGCCTATTGATGATTATCTATATAGTAAAATTGATAAATTTGCTGGTGGCTCTGGTGAAAAAGTTGATTTTGTTCAGCAAGCGATAGAGCAATACAAAGCTCAACAAGTAGCAACTGAGCAACAGACTCAAAAAAGTGACCAATTGCTTACTGAGCAACAAACTCAGAATCAATATAGTCAAGAACTTTTGGGTAAAATGGATGCTTTGATTAATGCCACTCACCAAAACAAACCACTGCCATTCCCAAGCGGAGGCTCACTTCTCTCCATGATATCGCAACATGCAGCCACTGAAGAAAAGCGCTCAGGTTCACCAACCATTCCTTATATGCTTCCGCATGGCCCATAAAACTGAGTGGAAGCATTTCCGCCTAATATGATTCATTCATATTCCACACAATAGCCTCACAATCGTGAGGTTTTATTTATTATGGGCTGGGCTACTGATTTACAAGACGCATCATTTCGCGGAGTACAATTTGAATGTACAGCTGCTGCGAATACCTATACAAAATCTGTAGCTGTCAAACAGTCGCCTTATTCTGATGTCGCATCTGTTGAAGATATGGGGAATGACCCGGATGATATCTCACTCACTGCAGTCTTTACCGGGGAAGATTATAAAATAGACAGGGATGCATTAATCACTGCATTAAAAGTCACGGGTGTTGGCGAGTTGATTCACCCGATTGATGGGGTGATGCAAGTGATTGTAGTCAATTTTGGTGATAGTTATGACGCTGAGAATACTGATTATTGTACATTGGACATGAAGTTCTTGCGTTTTAAGCAAGAAGAGAAACTGCTCTTTGTCCCTGTTAAAACGCCAACCATCATTGAGACAGCTGCAATTATTGACACGCCTGCCACAAAACTTCAGTCCTTTCTCGAAAAACTAAAACTTCAAGATAATGACCAACTATTTGCCACCGTCACCATGATTCGTGATGGTCTTGATCAGGCACGCTCGTATCTCGGGTTGGCCAAACAAACCATCGAAGATATTTTATCCCCTGCAACATATCTGGTTGGCTTGGTGGATGATGTTTCCAAGCTGGTGACCTTTGATACAACCATCACTGCCATTTCAAAGTGGCGAGATATTGTCCATCGTATCCAGCGCTTTGAAAAACTATTTCAAAATGCAGACATTCCTGAAATCAAACAGGTTTGGCATTCAACTTATGTTGCTGCTCATATTGCGACAGCCCAGCAGGTCATCCTGACCGTACATCAAGAAATGGCAAGTGACCAGATGCTAAGTTTCACCCCGGTTGACTTGGCTGTTGTTCGGCAAAACACCCGAAAAATCCTACAACAAGCCATTGATATCGAGCGTGAATCATCTTCATTTGAAAGCATTACTCAGATTCAGGTTTATAAAGCACTGGCGGATCAAGTTCATTTACAGATTCAGGCGTTGATTGAGACACGTCCTCCAATCACCTCAATTCAAATTCCTATGGCTTGTACTGTGCATTGGCTTGCTCACTATTTATATGAGGATATGAGCCGATCTGATGAAATCTTGCGACTTAACCCAGATTTAATCAATCCAGCACGGTTGTTGGTGGGTATGGAGTTAACCGTCTATGCAAGATAATCAAGCGATTGAAATCCGTTTAGTGATTGGTGGTTATGAGGTAAGCGACTGGGAGGTTGTTGATGTTGATAATCAAATCGATACGCCTGCTGAAAACTGGAGCCTGACGTTATTTCAAAAGGATGGGCAACTATTACCTAGAAGCATTGCTGGTGGAGCATCGGTTCAACTTTATTATGGTAGTGAACTGATTCTGACATCGATTGCCGATAAGGTTGCTGAAGCAGTGAGTCGCCAAGGTTATGGCCTACAAATTACTGGTCGAGATTTAGCGGGCCAATTGATTGATTGTTCCGTCCCTATTTTTAATGGTCGCCAAGTCACACTGGAAGAACTGATCAATCAATATATTAAAGCCGGTGATTTGGCCTCACTTTTTCAGAAGGTCGCTATTCAGGATAATGCGTGGTTAAAAAATAAAATCTCGGTTGAACCGGGTGAATCTTTATGGGATGCCATTGAGAAAGCTGCACAAGTGACCGGCCAGCATGTTTGGCTGGAGCCTGATGGGACATTGAATATCGGTGATCCGTTTAAGTCTCCTTACCATGTCAAGACCACACTACGTCTGAATAAGCCCAATGACCGACAAAATAATGTGTTGTCACTTGAATATGAGAATGACGTTTCTCGGGTGTTTAGTCAGTTCAAAATCCTGAGTCAGGATACTCAGGCCAATCCGTTGTTGTCTGAAGCTACAAAGCAGACACCGTATCATTTTAACCGTTTAAAAATTCTGACCTTAAGTGATGTTGAGACTCAAGCAGAAGCAAATACAGCACTCGAAAAAATAAAAAAAGACAATGATTTTGAGTCACATACTTTAACGATGACGGTTGATGGCTGGACGATTGACCAAAAAGTCTGGGCAACGGGTTGGTATCTCAATCTGGAAAGTAATGCATTGACTCATGCGACAGCAAAATGGGCTGTGGTTGGGCGCACCTTAATGCTGGACCGTAAGAATGGGAAAACCACCAAGCTGCTGTTAAAACGTCAGGGTGACTGGGCCAATCCTTTGATCAAGAAGGAGAAGTCAAAATGATGCGGACCGTTGCAAGGCAAGTTCAAAAGGGATTAGGCCAGATACGTCAAACCTTCTTAGGCCGGGTTGCACGTGGTGGCTCCAGATTATTACAGGTGGTTGGTTTTGCCGATGAGACACTTGAAGAAATCGAGCTGTTTCAACATGTCGGTTTTAGTTCACATATTCCAGAAGATGCACGTGTGGTGTTGCTTCCTCTCGCAGGGAAAACGGCTCGTTCCATTATCATAGCGACGACTGATGGCCTTGTAAGCGTCGATGCTGCGGAAGGTGAAACCTGTATTTACGATCAATTTGGTCATTCCATTCTACTGCATGAGAACGGCATCAAATTAAAAGGAAACACCGAGGTAGATGGTGAATTACACGTTACGAAAAACATTAAATCTGACGCTGAGGTCTCGGATAAAACCAGTTCCATGGCGCAAATGCGTGTTGTTTATAACATACACGTTCATGGTAATAGCCCACAGCCATCGGAAAAAATGGAGTAATCAATATGGCAATTATCAATTTAGAAACAAAAGATTATGTCCTGACCAGTTTGGATGCTGCCTTTCATGATGATGTGGTGCAGTCGGTGTGCTTACGCCTGAATATCCATCGGGGTAAATATTGGAAGGACCCGAATTTAGGCAGTCGCTTCTATCTTCTAAAACGCTCCAAAGATGTGCCTCGTATGTTGCAGATTATTAAACAGTATGCTGAAGAAGCCTTAGCAGATTTAGTCCCGACTCGTCTTGACTCCCTGGTTGTCACTGCCACACAAAAGGTGCAAAGCCGGGTGGATTTGAATATTGATATTACTCGACTGACGGGTGAAAAAATAACGATTTACTATTTTGTCCCGGTTGGAGAATAAACAATGAGTTATCCAATTCCAACGTTTCAACAATCACACCAGCTCATTGTTCAAGAGATTCGTAATAAAACTGGAATCAGTATTCCGGCAGATTCCGATGCATCTATTCGTGCTGATGGTACAGCGTCCATTGTTGAGGGCTTATATCATCATCAAAGCTATATATTAAAGCAGCTCTTTATTCAGACTGCCGATGAGCCTTTTCTTTATATTCATGCAGAAGAACTGGACCTCCCTCGACATGGTGGAACACGTGCATCCGGTCGAATCAAGGCCACCAGTAATACGGATATCACCATTGCTGCCGGGGCAAAACTCACCAATGGAAAAGGTTACTACTGGTCTGTGGTGACATCGTCACAAGTTAAAACTGGTGTGCCCACTACGATTGAGATTGTGGCGGATCAAATCGGTGGGTCATGGAATGTGTCTACTGAAAAGTTGCTTTGGGTTAGTCCGGCTGCTGGTTTAAATGGTACTGCGGAAGTTATTTCAATCGGCGGTGGTTCTGATCAGGAAGAACTGGAGGCTTGGCGTGCACGCTTGCTTGAGCGTAAGCAGCTTGGCTTTTTTCGTGACCGTGAGGCTGATCTCATCTCGGCCATTAAGAAAGTCCCCGGTGTCCAGCATGTTTATGTTTATCCCAAACGTCGTGGATTAGGGTCTCTTGATGTTGCCATTACAGCAATTGGCACGCCACCCGTATTACCCAGCACCACACTACTGCAGGCTGTGCAAGCGGTACTGGATGCTGAAGCTGGTTTCTGGGCCGACTGCCGTGCCTATGCGCCAAATGAACAATATTTAGATGTCACAGCAACGATCACAGGTCAGGATATTGATGTCCCTCTGGTTGAAAAAACGATCCGTGATTATTTCTTGGAGCTTCAACCGGCAGATGCATTTTTACCTGCAGTACTCGTGTCCAGAATCATGGCTTTATCGAATGTTGTGGACGTAAAGTTAACACCTGATACGAATGTTGTGCCAACGGTGAACTGGATGTACACCTATTGGCTTCGTGCAGGCAAGATTGTGGTGGTCTAATGACATTACAGCAAGTGACTACGCTCTATGCACAAATCTTACGCCAACTGTTACCTGTTGGTGGATATGACACATCACCACAGACCACTGCAGCCATCGATATTTATGCACATGCCCAATTGCTGGCACAGGCAGATTTGGATGCTCAACGTATCTTAAATGTGTTGTCGGAAATTCCTGAAGAACTCATTGATGAGTATGAAACAGAATATGGTCTGCCTCTTAAATGTACCATCAATTCAAGTCTGAGTATGGAGGAGCGATTACAGTTACTGCAATGGGTTAAACAGACTAGAAATGTCATCAATCAAAGTTATTTAGAGCAACTACTGGCATTTTTTAAATTAAATTTTGTCAGCATCATGAAATACCGGCCAATGCAGTGTACCAGCGCTTGTACTGCACCGGTTAATACGGAACAACTGCGTTATAAAGTATTGCTGATACTTGCTGAACCACTTGCTGCCGATATTCATTGCATTATTGAAAATTACTTACCTGCTTACTTGCGTATTGACCTACAAACGCTTGGTCTTAGTTACCAGACGTCTAAACCATATGCTCTGGAACACACGGAAGAACTGTCGTCACGTAGTGTACATGCATCCGATATCGCGACCCTTATTGAACGTGAAGATCAGTCGGAAAAACTGACCACTTCTCTAAATGTTGAAAATGCGCAATTAAAAATGCTGATCAAAGAGTTCACCGTTGATCGTGAACATCTTGCATCCAGCTTCCATATCAGTAGCTCAACATTAATAAGTCTTGATTTCAAAGAGCCAATGAAGGTGCTGGATGCTTTAAGCAGCAATATGAATATCGAAAAATTAACCCTTAAAACGCTGGTTATCGTCAACAGCTTACAACCCGAACCGTTATCGACATCATTCAGTGTAGATGATGCCATTTTAGGAACAGAACCAAATGAAACTTGAAACTAAATTACAAGTGGGTGGCCGTTTTAAATTCACGGTACGCCAGCAGACTACCCATGAAATTACCCGGTCATCAGGCTGGTTTGACAATATAGTGCTGGACCAAGGGCTAGATATCATGGCTACAAAGTCTTGGTTCCAATCCTGTAAAGTTGGCCGTGGCAATAGTGAGCCACAAGCCACACAAACGCAACTGGATCAATTTTTTGCAGTTTCATCTACATTATTTTCAAGCGAGTATGGTGCAGCGCAAGAAGCCCCATATTTCTTTTTTAGCCGAAAAACATACCGATTTGCAGCAGGTGTGTTTGACAATACCATTTTGTCTGAAGTTGCGATTGGTCATGATACCGTCAATCAAGGAAATGGAATCTGGAATCGTGCTTTGATTCGAGATGATGCTGGACAGCCCACGACCATTACGGTACTGAAGGATGAATATCTGGATGTGACCTGTGAAGTACGTGTTTATCCCAATACTGCAGATGTAGCAGGTAGCTTTAATTTATACGATAGAGATAATCAATTGATCTCAACCCATACAACGCTAACACGGCCAATGCAAGTGACCAATAGTGTGGCTGAATTAGGCAGTGGTGTTGCGGTGAAGTCAACGGCAACGGCAGCAACACTCTGGACGGGGGAAATCGCGGAGATCACCTCCGCCCCACAAGGTCAGATTCTGAATAGTCTTGGGACTGGTGCGAGTAGTTACAATTTCTTAGATTATGTGTCCGGGTCGCACAAAGCGACGTTTCAATGGGAAATCCCATTGAATTATGGAAATGCACGAGACATTCAGAGTATCTCATTACGAAGTAACCTCGGTTCTTATCAAACAGAAGTCAATCCACCTTTACGAAAATCGGATCGTCAGGTCCTGATACTCAATTTAACCGTGACATGGTCGCGCTATGCAGGTAATGACTGATGATGCCAGATCATGCTTTATCGACGGTTCCTGTGGCCAGTGAGTTTATGACACCAGCCCGTACAGATTCATTGACAGACTATGAATATGGTGGTGTGGGACTGGGTGACCTCTCACAGGGTCTCTATGCCAAGCTCTGGACATGTTTTTATGCAGATGGTGCGATTCAGGCTAAGCATGATGATGTCGTTGAGCATTTAATCGTGGTTGAGAATGTCACTGCACTCAGTTTTGCTTTTGACCGCAATATGCGCCCGATGGTTGCCTATATTGCAGCAGGTCAATGCTATTTATGGTGGTATGACTCACTGGTTGCCAATCAAGTCACCAGTAATCTTGGGGCGACTCTTGAGTACCCTCAACTGGCGCTCGATGACCGTCGTGACTCCCAATCCGGTAATGCAGATGTGATTTTCGCTTATATCAAAGACCATAAAACCTATATCCGTTTACAACGGGAACGTTTTCGTATTGAACATGAATTAGCACAAGCCAGTCGCTTAATTCAGATTGGTATGATGAAGAACAATCGCTTTGGTTTTGCACTCTATACATGGAATAAACAATGAAACGAATTGATACGGTCAATGCCCGTCCAGATTTATTCGGCAAAGGTAAATCTGGCTTTCACGACAATGCTGACTTAAATGGACAGGATGCAACTTATTTAAGTCCGAGTTGGTTAAACGTCATTCAAGAAGAATTAGCGAATATTCTGGAATTGAACGGTATTACGCTTGATCCTGAAAAACGCGATCAACTCTATCAATTGCTGGTGACTTATCCTTATATAGAAGAGTTAATCCAAGCAATTGAAGATCGCTTTAAAGTCGAGGCAGAATTAAGCCAGCTGGCGCTTGATGAACTGCAAGCACAAATCACTGCTTTACTGAACCATGTCACCTATCCAAGAATTATCGCTTCAGGCGTTTTCTATTATGATGGTAGTGAAACTGGTGGCGTTGTCACCATGATTGCAGCAACAGATGGCTGGACGACGAATAATGATAGAATTAAAGCGCCATCGATCTATAATTTGACCGACCGCAATTTAGGTATTTATCTCAGTCCTGAAGCTGCAAATGAGTCTACGAACTTTGAACGTGGTATCGATACCTTTAAGCCGAAAATTTATAACCGATCTGGTCAGAATCGAGTTGGTTATTCAGGTCAAGTTGGTTTTCAGGTCATTCAACATCGGGACCCAAATGCGATATCTGTAGATGGAGATTATCCAGTAGGATTATACAGTTTCGTTCTTCAAGCCGGTGAATCGAAAATCTTTACTCTGGTTGGCGCTGGTGGCGGTGGCGGAGCTTCACGACGATCGAATAGTTCTGGCTACCCGTTAGCAAATGGACAAGCAGGTTCAGATGTCATCCTTAAAGTGAATGGTGTCAATATTGCTGTCGTACATGGCGGTGGTGGTGGTACTCAAGGGGTTTGGAGTAATGGCTCTGCCTATACAAATGGGCAAGCTGGCGTTGTTGGTGAGATTGAAATCCTCGGTGCCTTTGATAGTTACTTGCCGACTCAAGGTAAAATTGGGAATGAAACCAGAGAAGACCACTCCGGTGGTGCATCAGTCAGTCCTATCGGCTTATTTGGTAAAGGTGGTTCTGGTGCCGAAGGTGTTGGTGATGAAGGTTGGTCATTTGGTGGTGGTGGAGCTTCAGGCTCAGTACTTCAGGTTCAATATACCAATAATAGTACCGGTAATCAGACGATTACTCTAATTGTTGGTCATGGTGGAGCTGGAGGTCAAAAAGGAGGCTTTGATTCTGATATTGTGGGTGGAGCAGGCTCTGATGGTTTTGCGCGAATTACCTCGCCATAATTGAAATGGTTTTGCAGGGTGTGCAACGAGATTGTGAGGCAATTATCTCAAAAAACCGCTGAATTTATCTCGTCGCGCATCAAATAGCAGCAAACAAGCTATAGGATACAGAGGAAAGATTTTAGTTGTTATGACTAATCATTCTAAATATCCCTCAAGGGAAGATACTACAGGGCTTTGGGTTACTGAGCTTACCCATTTCTATGATGTTGCACTTAAAGCAGGATATGAGATGGATTTTGTAAGTCCTCAAGGTGGTTTCGTACCACTGGACGAGCGTAGTCAAAAATGGATTTATATGGATAAAGAAGCACGAGCCCATCTAGCTGATAAATCTTTTATGTCGCGACTTAGTAACACACTGAAGCCAAGTGATGTTAAAGCTTCTGACTATAAAGCAATCTACTTTACTGGTGGCCATGGTGTGATGTGGGATTTTCCTAATAATCCTGAGTTAACTGATTTAAGTGAAAAAATTTACCATCAAGGCGGTATTGTTTCAGCAGTATGTCATGGTGTTGCAGGACTATTAGCCTTAAAAGATGAACAAGGGCAGCCGTTGATTTCTAATCGTACGGTGACTGGATTTTCCAATATGGAAGAATCTTTATCTGGCATGAAAAAACAAGTACCTTTTTTTCTAGAAGATAGTTTAAAAGCGAAAGGCGCTACTTATAAACGTGGTTTCTTTCCATTTACTTCTTATGTCATTGTTGATGATAGAATTATTACAGGACAAAATCCCCAGTCACCAAGAGAGGTCGGGGAAGAAGTAGTTAAAAGATTGAGTACAATTAAATAGAATAAATTTTATACTTAAAGCTAGAGATAATCTCTAGCTTTTTTATTATAAACAAGAAAATAGGAACTTTTAAATAATTTATTTTAAAACTAAAAGTGATTAAATTAACAGCTTCTACCAGTCCTTGTGTTCCTCTATTGTGCGGTTGGATAGTTGGAAGTTTCCATATACATGGTTGCTTGATTTTGATGTAGCCTGTGAATCAAAAGAAAGATACTTCAATTAATATTTAAAATATTACTAAGTGTTGAAACGGTGTAATAATTGCTTAATAAGTTCTTTACTTAGACCGAACATACTATGTGCATATCCATAATATTTAGGTAAGCCATCTTCTATAGGTGAGATAGCACGGTGGTAAAATTCATGTAGACTTAGTTCTGGCAGAGATGATGGATCTTTAAAATTAAGAGCAGGGATAAAAGCTAAGTCATGCTTAACATAGGACTTAAGATAACCATAAACTGGTTTTTGGCATTGAAGGCATATTCCTCTATTAAGCGCTGGAGGTAGACGGAATTTCTTAAATTCAATTGATTGAGCTCTTATACTAACATCTTTTTTCCATGCTACAACTACATCTGCATAAGGTGCTTTATAGACATTTTGGCAGATTAAACAATGGCAAATAAACCGCATGATCACTGGACCATTAAGCACCAATTCATTTTGTTGGCATGAACATGAAATTTCGAGACTCATAAATATTCCTTTAAATTTTAATTTTAAAACTAGCAAAGTGTTGGTATATCAATGGGGGAATAAATACACCAACTACTTATTGAATGGTATTACAAGGGGAGGCCTCTTAATTCTTTGCGTAGAATTTTACCTGACAGCGATTTCGGAATGGCTTCGATAAAATCTACTATTCGAATACGTTTATGAGGTGCTACTTTCCCTGCAACAAAAGACATGATTTCCTCTTTGCTGATTTTTGAATTTCGCTGAAGAACTATGAAAGCACGAGGAATCTCACCCGCACTTTCATCAGGATGTGCAACGACTGCAACGTCGGCAACTGCTGGATGAGTTAATAATAATGCTTCAAGTTCAGCGGGTGGAACCTGATAACCCTTATATTTAATAAGCTCTTTTAAACGATCTACCACATAGACTTCGCCTTGAGGGCCAACTTCAACAATATCGCCCGTATGTAGATAACCATCGGTTGTAATTGTTGCGTCAGTAGCTTCTTGATTATTTAAATAGCCCACCATGACATTTGGGCCCTTAATCAGCATTTCACCTGCCTGTGTTCGCCCATTTGGAACTTTTTCAATTAGATTACCAGTTTGGGGATCGATGACCTTGAAGCTAATATTAGGAATGGCGAAGCCAATTGAACCTATTGGAATATCAGGATTGTCGAGTGGTGTGACATGCGATACAGGACTTAATTCCGTCATTCCAAAACCTTGTAATAAAACAGCAGGAATTTGTGCTGTTAAAGCCGCACCAAGTGCTTCATCCATTGGTGCAGCACCACAAATAATCGTACGGATACTAGATAAATCATATTCTTTCACTAATGGGTGTTTAGTTAAAGCAACTGCAATCGGCGGTGCAATATATATGCTGGAGCATTTTTCATTCTGAATCAGTTCAATAAAAGGCTTTAAATCAAACTTTGGTAAAATAACCAATTTACCTCGCTGTCGTAATGTCAGATTCATAATGACGTTCATGCCATAGATATGAAAAAAGGGCAGTACAGCGAGTACTGTATCATCTTGACGTATTGGTAATACTGATGAGCATTGGGCAATATTTGCAACTAAATTACGGTGTGTGAGCATGACACCCTTCGCTTTACCAGTCGTTCCGGAGGAATAGGGTAAGGCTGCAAGTTGAAGAGCTGTCTCCACAAAATCTTCAGGTGGTTTATAATTTTGAGAAATAAGCTCTGAAATGGATAAGTAGTTTTCTGTATGTCCAATTACTATGACTTGTTCATGGCTAAGACCAGCATCAATAACTCCAGCAACAGCATTTTCTAAAAACATTGAAGTGGTGATACAGAGCTTTGCCTCTGAATCTTTGATCTGGCTACTAATCTCTGCTGGGCTATATAAAACATTTAGTGTCGTGACTGTTGCCCCAGCACGTAAAATAGCATGAAAAGTAATTACAAAATCCGCACTATTGGGAGCATGTAGAGCAATAACATCACCCTGCTTGATTCCTCTTGCTCTAAAGCCTCCTGCTAAGGCATCGATTCTTTGTCGTAATTGACCATAAGAGATTTTCTGCATACCATCAATTACGGCAATACGATCAAGTTCTTCTTCTTTAAGGGAGTTAAAAATATAGTCATATATTGAACCAGTTGGAATTTTGACTTCTGGATAGGTACTGTAATAAATCATAATGCGGTAATCTTAAATAAGAAGCCAAAATTAAGCTCGAAAAGCATCGACAAAAATTTTAAGCATTTTTGTGACACTTGGTTTTATACTGAATTGGGTAAGTTTCTGAGCTGTGTCCTTGGCTGAGCGAGCAGTCACAAACCATGCGGGTTTTGGAGAAAACGCAATTTCACCATTAATGAATGAGCGAGGGAAAGGACGGAATGGTCCCCAGATCACACTTCTTTCAGTTCTCTCGACTAAATGGGAGTTATGAACAATACCAATCCCACTACCAACATTTTCTAATGTGTTTCCTGCAAAAGCCCCCCACGAAAGTGATGGTATAAGAAAACCAATTGCACTCCAGACATTGATACCGATTGTTCCATAGCGTAAGTCAGCTAAAGAATTTTCAAATGCTGATCCCATTGATTTAAGGTCATGTGGAGAAACAATAATACTTGCGCCTAAACTGCCATCTAGCTCATTGTTGGCAAAATCAACGGCGTTACGAAAAAAACTAATGCCAGTACCATCAAGAGCAATATGTCCCAACACTGGAGCAAAGTATTCTGTAGTAAAAAGTTCTTTGGAGGTTTGCTCATTTATTTCGATTAGCATCGTATCATTGCGTCGCTTAGCATTTGGATAAGCTATTTGAGCGGCTGCCAGTTTTGCTTCTGAGCCGGGATACCATGTGGGCCTTTTAGATGCTTTCTCAAGTTCTTCTAAAACAATTGCCAAAAACTCGTCTTTCTGTTCCCATTCTTTACTTAGGATAATGGCCTGCCCAGCGATACAGTTATGGCCTCCATTATGAGTCCTTTGGGTCACTACATTTTCAGCCTGATAGCGAAGGTCTGCTTTTGACCATTTCCCTGGCAAGATAATAATCGGGGATACTCCACCAAGTTCACTCGTAATTGGTTTATTAAGTATGGGGCGACCAATTTTTGTGGTTGTTGACCCCCAAACAATTTTATCGTGTGTTAAAGCACTCCCAGTAATATGTATATGCTTAATGTCCAGATGGTCTGTTAAATAAGCACCTGTTTCAGCACCACCATTCACAATACGTAATAAATTCGCTTCAATCAGAGGTGAAAAAGCTTGTTTATAAACATCTAACAGTGAAGCAAAAGTTGGATTCAACTTCAGAATGGTTGCACGATTATGAGCCACCAATTCATACAGCATATCTAAAGGTCCAATGGCACTAATATTTCCTGCACCTAGCACCAATCCAACACCACCATTTTGGCCTAAACGCTTAGCACCTAAACCCGCATTAGCTCTTGCTTCTGCCTCAGATATATTTGGTTCTAACCAAAGATCTGCTCGAAATCCATGAAATAAATTAAGCTCATAGAAGTTGGTAGGTAACATTTTAAACTTAATACGATTATTGGGTGCTTTACTGGCTTTAATTCCGTCTAATGGTGATTTACCTTTAGCAAGTTTTTCTAAACTATCAATAACAGCTGCGAAGCCTGAAAGTGTGGCATAAGGTCCAGACATCCATTCTTCTCCCTCAGGTGAACCTTTAGGTGTACCTTTCGCTGAAATCGCGGCCTTTGCCCAGTCTTCACTTGCATTAGCAATACTGATATGTGTTTTTTTGAGTAAGGCGATACGTTCTTGTAAATCGAGTTTTGCCCAATTAGCAATCCCATTTGTGAGATTTTTAATCGCTATATCTAATTGTGCTTCGGTTGCAAATCGAATTTCTTTTACGGCGGTAGTCATTATTTTTTCCTTAATGAAATAAAGGAGAGTAAGTTTCAATCCTGAAAATTTACTTTTTGAACTTTTTTATAGCTTCTGTGTATTAACTGTGACCAGCTGGACATTTAATTGCGGTTGCCTGATATTCAGCTTTAATTCCATCCAGACCTTTCTCTACCACATGATCTAGGAGTCGTAGTCCATGATGCTCGACTATTTTTTTGACGGTTGGAATATGAGTAATTTTATTTAATAGTCTTAATGAACCTGACACCACTTCTAACGCAAGAGCAGCAGAGTGGTCCTTAGGGAGCTCTAAATCATTAGGGAAATTATAGCCGGGTAAAGTTTGCAGCATTTCTTCTGATAATAAACGTCGGACAACCGCGGTATGCATTCGTTTAGAAAGAGGAAAAACTTTCATTGTTGATGCTCCTTCAATGACTCCCTGTGTAATTTCTGCCGCTTCTTTACTTTTGCCATAAAGAAATTGGTGCATTCTGGTTTGGATTTGGAACTGTTGTTCGTGTGTTTTCCCTAACAGTTGATTATTAGCTCCCTCAATACGGGCAATCCAGCGCCACATTAATGAAAAACTATCTTC
The DNA here is from genome assembly GCF_031799005.1 of Acinetobacter sp. V102_4. Taxonomy (NCBI): domain Bacteria; kingdom Pseudomonadati; phylum Pseudomonadota; class Gammaproteobacteria; order Moraxellales; family Moraxellaceae; genus Acinetobacter; species Acinetobacter sp. V102_4. Next base: position 88,403 of record NZ_JAVQNR010000037.1, read on the forward strand.
TTCCTCTTTACTTACTTTCCCACCAAAATAACGAATAATATTTACCCTATAAGGCCCAAAAATCTGAGCCGTTGCAGCTGAAGCAACTTGGCTAATCGGCATAGCTGTTGGAAGTTGCCATTGATCTGCATGTAAAATTCCCATACGAATCATGGTATGGAGAAAACGGATACGAACCCATAATTCCCAGCTGGCACCACCTGGCTTCATCCCTTCAACATCCAATGCGCCAACAAAACCAGTGGCTGTTTCCCAATAACGACGGCGGTAATCTCCACCTTTCGCTAATCGTCCGGTACTACCCATGACTAGTGCCGTTGCTGGATCAATATAAGTAAATGGTAAGCCACCATGCATACCGAATAGCATGCCAATTGGATTGCGAGCTGCCATCTTTGCACCTAACTGCATGGCCTCAAAATCTAGCCATGATGGAATAGTTTCAACATCAGCAAAAAAAGCAATAGCAGCAGAATTTCCTTGGGCCTGTAATTTACGGGCATTGGTATATTTGTCACCCGCCAGCATCTTATTTGCTTTGAGTTCAGCCATAACTGCTTCACAAAGTGGATCGCCGACATGGTTCCAAGCTTCAAGATCAATATCCTTTACATCAAGATATTGTTCAGAACATGGCTGAGAAGCTAATAGTTTTAGCTTCTCAACACGGGCTTCAAGTTCTGGATTCTGTTCAAGTGTGGAGAAATTTAAATTAGTCATTTTGATAACGGTGTTATATCACACGTATAATAAACTTGTAAATGAAATATTATAAGGCTGATTTTTAATGGTAACTTCTTTAATAAAACAACATGATCGTCGTCAAATATTGACGCTTGCTGCTGTTGAGTTGCTTGAAGAAGATGGACCTAATGCTATGACTGCCAGAAAAATTACAACGAAAATAGGCGGAACTAGTATTCTGATATATAGAGAATTTGGGTCTATGACTAATCTTGTTTCTTCTGTAGTTGATTATGGTTTTTTACAGTTATTACAAATACTCCAACAGACCCCAAATACAAATAACATTCTATTAAATATATGGAATGTAACATGTAATGTTCGTGAGTTCGCTTTAGTACATAGGCATCTCTATGCTGTAATGTTTGCAGCAGAAAGTATTGGTGGATACCAGCGTTCAGGTGAAGAGTTGGAACAAGGTATAGAAACACTTAAATTTCTTCATAATCTTTGTTCAGAAGCCGTTAAAGAAAAGGTCTTCACGCAGACAACTCATCATGCAACTCAATTTATTTGGGCAACTATGCATGGTCGTTTAATGTTGGAACTTGCAGGTTATCTTTCAAAAGACAAAGAGCCAATGAAATCTTATAAAGATATTATTACTACAAGTTTAATTGGATTAGGTGCGGAAGCTGACTTGGTAAATCAAGCGATTTCACTTAAGGCATAAGCTAAAAGATATAAATTTTCAACTAACATTAAAGCTTTAATGAATCTTAATAACTAATCTTTATTGTTTAATAGAGGATATATCTTTTTTAGAGACAAAAACTCCTTTTAATAAAAATAGAGAAAAGCATTCACTACTAATTTGTATGGTAAAAGAGAGTTAAAATTATTTAATTTAACTCTCTGATTTTTTTAATTTTTATTTTTTTACTATTAGTGCTAGTTTTCCAACATGTTCACCTTTTTGTAGTAATTCATGAGCTTGGCGTGCTTCTTCTAAATCAAAAGTTTTATACAATAATGGCTTTAATTGCCCTTTTGAAATCAAAGGCCATACTTTTTCCTGAAGAGCCGCCATAACTTCAGCTTTAGCCTCTGCAGATTGCGAGCGAAGAGTCGCACCAGTATGCGTGAGACGTTTTGCTAACATTGGAAAAATATTTACTTTGTCGGCTAGGCCTTTAAGTACACCTATCTGCAATATAACCCCATTCATTGCAGCAACATCATAATTTCGCTGAATATAATCACCAGCAATAATATCTAAGACAAAATCTACCCCTTTGCCATCTGTATGTTTTTTTACTACTTCAACAAAATCATCTTCGTTATAATTTATTGCTACATCAGCACCAATTTTTAAACTTGCTTCTTGATGTTCTTTGCTCGAAACTGTTGTAAAAATTTGAGTAGCTCCAAAAGCTCGAGTTAACATGGTTGCTGTTGTACCAATTCCTGAAGTACCTCCATGAATTAAAATAGAACTATTTGGGCGGAATTTTGCATGTTGGAAAAGATGGGACCAAACTGTCATGAAAGTTTCTAGTAAAATTCCCCCCTCAATTAAAGTCAGGCCTTCAGGAATAAAGAGTACGTTATCTTGATGGGCAACAACATATTCCGCATAGCCTCCACCCTGAACTAACGCACAAACTTCATCACCAGCTTTAAATTTGGTCACTTGCTTGCCAACTTGTTTAACAATTCCAGAAACTTCTAATCCTGGAATATCTGTTACACCAGGGGGCGGGGCATATAAACCTTGACGTTGCATAACATCAGGGCCATTAATTCCTGCAGCTACTACTTCAATTAATATTCCATCCTCTGTCATTTCAGGCATAGCTCTTTCACTAACCGTAATGACTTCAGGACCACCTGCACCGTTAAAAGTAATACATTTCATAAAGTTGTTTCCTTATTAGACGTTGTTTATATAAGAAGGCAGGACTTAGATAGATTTCTCAATCCTGCTTGTGATGAAAAAATTAAGATTTTGATTTTTTCTTGCCTAAAGTAATCGCAAGGGCTAATTCCATAAACTTCCCAAAAGGAGCATGTAAGAAACTTGGGAAATTCCAGCGGCCCTGATCAAAGATACCTTTTGCATGGCTCATAGAACGGAAACCTTCAATTCCATGATAAGCACCCATACCACTTGGACCGATGCCTCCAAACGGCAGATCGTCTTGTGCCACATGGATTATGGTGTTGTTAATACCAACGTTACCTGAAGTCGTACGTCGTAGCAGTTTTTTGCAATCTGCATCTTTTTCACCAAAATAATATAAGGCGAGTGGACGGTCTCGTTCATTGATATAGCTAATCACTTCATCAATATCACGATAGGTACGTACGGGTAGAATTGGGCCAAAGATTTCTTCTTTCATAATTGCATCATCATCTTTTGCTCCTACAACAAGTGTTGGAACAAGAGTACGAGTACGATTCTTTGCCGATTCAGGTTTGATTCCTAGTTCAATGATTCGTGCGCCATTTTGTTTTGCACTATCAAGTAAGCCTTGTAAACGAGCATAATGACGTTCATTGACAATGGAAGTATAGTCATCACAATCTGGTCCGTTTGGATAGAATCGAGAGACGGTCGCATTGTATTCTTCAATAAATGCTTCTAAATCATCTTCATGAACAAGAGCATAATCTGGAGCAACACACGTTTGTCCACCATTGGATAATTTTCCATAGGCAATACTGGTCATGGTTCTCGAATTTACGTGGCCTCGACCTACAATAGCTGGGCTTTTACCACCTAATTCAAGAGTGAGCGGAACTAGGTTATCACTTGCCGCTTTCATAACTTTACGGCCTACAGGCGTGCTTCCAGTAAACAATAAATGGTCGAAAGGCAGCGTACTAAATTCAGCACCAACTTCAGGCCCGCCCAAAACAACCGCAACTTCTTCGATTGAGAAGTTCGCTGCAAGCATGCGTGAAATCACTTCACTTGTTCGAGGCGTGAGTTCTGATGGTTTAAGCATTGCTCGGTTACCAGCAGCAATAGCTGTAGCAAGCGGAATAAGTGTAAGAGAAATAGGATAGTTCCAAGGAGCCATGACTCCAATAACTCCCTTAGGTTGATATTCTATGTGAGCACTAGCCGAGCGATAGAATAAGCTGACATGACGCTTTTCTGGCTTCATGAAACGTCGTAAATTACGCGTTAAATAATCGATGGACTGGATGATACCAACAAGTTCCATCACATCTGTTTCATGATATGAACGGTGTCCAAAGTCTTCACTTGCAGCAACTTGTAATTCACTACGATATTCAATGATCGCAGCACGAAGCTTTGCGAGATTTGCTTTACGCTGTTCAAGTGTTGGTGGTTCAGCTTTCAAAAAAGCTTTGCGTTGTCGAGAGAGTATCTCTGATACATCTACCGTGCTGCTTACTTCATTGAGAGTGTTCATCTTAAACCTCATGATTTTTGGGCAGATAAACTGCTACTAATTTGGAATTTGGGATATTTAAACAGCCTCAAAAACTATTCCTGCATGTTTGGATAATCGTTGAATAAACCGATCATCAAACATAGTGGCTGGTGTCCAAAAACCACCTTTACGGCCAGTTTTTTGTCCATTTTCAACGTGATCAATTGCAAGACTAAGTACAGCTTGGCCTAACATTTTTCCTGTTGAGCCATAACCTGGATCTTGATCACCCGTTACTTTAATTCGTAGGCTTTTACCGTCATTGGTTTTACCTAGAAAACGTAAATCAAAACGTCCAGTAAGTTGCTGTTCAGGTGTTGGTCCTTCACCAGATTTAGGCAAAAGATAATGTTCCATTATTTGGCTAATTGGCTTGTTGACAGCCGCAAGCATAAAAGCCCCTAAACCTGCGACAATACCAATTGCTTTTAAACGGCCTTTAAAACCTTTTCCGGTCAGGATGGCTTCGTTATAAGTAAAATTGTGCCCATATGCTTTACCAGATAAGGCATTGGAGCGATGGACAACCCTTTCATTGATAGCGGCCATGACAAATGGAGCAATCCATGTGTCGAAATCAGAATCAAATCTTGCTGCTTTTACATAATCTTGCTTTTGAATAAAACTATGGTTTTTAGGACAAATTGAATAAGGATTAATAAGGTCTTTACGTAATGCTGGGTCAGCAGCAGCTTCTTGAATAACATTAATTAAACTTGCGACAGTCCCACCAGAAGCACCACCTTTTAAGGTTTTTACACGCATTTTGACTTGAGTGACAGGTTCACCAAATTGTTTTATTGCTTGCTGTTGAAGATAGTAAACGCCCATATCTGATGGAACTGAATCAAAACCGCAGCAATGAACAATACGTGCACCTGATTGTTGAGCTTGAGATTCATATTTCTCTATCATTTTTTTAATCCACTGAGTTTCCCCAGTGAGATCACAGTAATCTGTACCATTGGTTACACATGCTTTGATTAAGGGTTCACCATAGAGTGCATATGGCCCAACCGTAGAAACAATAACGTGTGTTTGGGAACATAAATTATTGAGTTCTATTTCATTTGTGGCATTGGCTACAAGAATCGGTAAAGATTGAGCAGATGGACCAAGAGAATCTTTCACCTCTTGTAATTTCTTTTGAGACCTTCCTGCTATTGCCCAATTTAACTGTTCATTGTGTGTAGAAAAGTATTCCACTAGATATTTTGTGAGAATCTTTCCAACAAAACTTGTTGCACCAAATACAACCAGATCATAATTTGTATTGCTCATTGCTTAACTATCCCAAGCTGGTTAAATAGCTGATTTTTTTAAAGCTTAGTCGGTAGGTTTAACACTACCTGAGCATCATCAATAACATCGAGGCGAAGAATAGTAGAAGCACCTAACTGATCTAAGAGCTGGCTCACATGGCCTCCATGGCGTGTCACTTTTACCTTTCGCGGAAAGAGTTTTTCACCAAATGAGAGAATGTTGGTTTGAACTAAAGTTTGATGCCATTCTCCATCCACTGAATGCAACATTGTAGTTTTACCCATGCGCGATTCAGATTTAACTTGCCTTAAACGAGGAGTTGCGGTTGTGAGACTTACATCTAATTTGTTGTACGTTGAAAGTGCTGCTTCAACTTTCTTGTTATTAATTTTTACATCAATTTCAGCTAGCCATTTTGGTAATTGATAACCATATACTCCGCGCACTCGGGCAATTTCTGTGTCGACAGGTAAAGCTAATACGTGTGCGTAAAAATGACGTTTACGAATAGAGTTAATCAGCTCTAAGGCATGAGGGCCATGGGCTTTAGGTTTACGAACTACAATAGCTACAGATGCTTCATTATATGGATCGTTATCACAAACAGAATAAGTAAAGAAAGTTAGGGCAACTAATCCATAGCCAGGAAAAGCTTCTAATGGTACTAAAGGAGAAGGTAATTTTTTCTTTAAGAGCTTAATTGGAGCAAGCATCAAAACTTGTACATTGCCGCTACGATAATAAAAATTTGGTGCCCAAACAGGACCAACTCTTGATTCAACTAATTTTTTTGGAATACTACGGAAAAAATCTATATTTCCAGCTGCAGGATCTTTTGCAACCTCATTCAGATCAGGATTCATACGAAAGCGATCATAATAGCCATCTTTGGGAACTTTGACTTTTTGTTGACCAAATTCAACTTCAGTAAACTGTTTATTTGTATTCATATTAGTTAACCTTTACATTGATTAAACCACTCAGACAACTTGTATAAGAACAAGGCCATTACGAGGTATGAGATCACTATAAGGTTAAAGTTTGCTTTAATGTCAAGTGGTTTTTTAAGACTTCTGGTTCGGTTAGTACAAAAAAATTAAATAAATTTATAGTTAAAACTGATATTTACATTTCTAAACAGTTGTTATTAAGAAAAACCTTGACCTTGAAGTTAACTTTAAGGTTACTATGATTTTAAAGCTTTATCAAAGTCATCCTTAATATATTTCTTTTAATAAAGCTTTGAAGAAAATTAAAGCACAACGAATTAATCCAAAGTGTAAACATTACACAGGAGTAACAAAAATGGGATATGTAACTACAAAAGACGGCGTTGAAATTTTTTATAAAGACTGGGGTCCAAAAGATGCTCCTGTTATTTTCTTTCATCATGGTTGGCCTCTAAGCGCAGATGACTGGGACGCTCAAATGCTTTTTTTCCTAAAAGAGGGTTTCCGAGTAGTTGCTCATGATCGAAGAGGCCATGGTCGTTCAACTCAAGTCTGGGATGGTCATGATATGGACCATTATGCAGATGACGTTGCTGCTGTGGTTGAGCATTTAGGTGTACAAGGCGCGGTGCATGTAGGGCATTCAACAGGTGGTGGTGAAGTAGCGTATTACGTTGCTCGTTATCCTAATGACCCTGTAGCTAAAGCTGTTTTAATTAGTGCCGTTCCTCCACTCATGGTAAAAACTGAAAGTAATCCAGATGGTTTACCAAAAGAAGTTTTTGATGACCTTCAAAATCAACTTTTTAAAAATCGTTCACAATTTTATCACGATGTACCAGCAGGTCCATTTTATGGATTTAACCGCCCAGGAGCGAAAGTATCAGAGCCTGTGGTGTTAAATTGGTGGCGTCAGGGCATGATGGGTGGAGCAAAAGCTCATTACGACGGAATTGTTGCCTTCTCTCAAACAGATTTTACTGAAGCTCTCAAAAAGATCGAAGTTCCAGTTCTTATCTTACATGGTGAAGATGATCAGGTGGTTCCTTTTGAAATTTCAGGTAAAAAATCTGCGGAACTCGTTAAAAACGGTACTTTGATTAGTTATCCAGGATTCCCTCACGGAATGCCAACTACAGAAGCAGAAACAATTAATAAAGATCTTTTAGCATTTATTAGAAGTTAAGTTTAAAAAAGAGGGCAGCCAAAATTGACTGCCTTTTTTATATTGATTCGATTGATTATTTTTCGGGTGCATATTAATGAATGACGATACTAAAAAATGTCCTTTTTCCCAACTTACTACTGATTTTGGGGCTCCAGTTGTAGACAACCAGAATAGTATGACGGCAGGTGCAAGAGGCCCTCTACTTGCTCAAGACTTATGGCTAAACGAGAAATTAGCTAACTTTGTACGTGAAGTAATTCCAGAACGTCGTATGCATGCAAAAGGTTCAGGTGCATTCGGTACTTTCACTGTGACTCATGATATTACTCAATATACCCGCGCTAAAATATTTAGCGAAATTGGTAAAAAAACCGAAATGTTTGCTCGATTTACCACAGTAGCTGGTGAACGTGGAGCTGCAGATGCAGAACGTGATATTCGCGGTTTTGCTTTAAAGTTTTATACAGAGGAAGGTAACTGGGACATGGTGGGGAATAATACACCTGTGTTCTTCTTACGTGATCCACGTAAATTTCCAGATTTAAATAAAGCAGTAAAACGCGATCCTAAAACTAACTTGCGTAGCGCAACAAATAACTGGGATTTCTGGACTTTATTACCTGAAGCTTTACATCAGGTCACTATTGTCATGTCTGATCGAGGTATTCCTGCTTCTTACCGCCATATGCACGGTTTTAGTAGCCATACCTATAGTTTCATCAATAGTGCGAATGAACGTTTCTGGGTGAAATTTCATTTCCGGACCCAACAGGGAATTAAAAATTTAACAGATGCCGAAGCTGGTGAATTAGTGGGGCATGATCGTGAAAGTCATCAACGTGATTTATTCGATGCGATTGAACGAAAAGATTTCCCTAAGTGGACTTTGTATGTACAGGTAATGCCTGAGCAAGATGCTGAAAAGGTTCCATATCATCCATTTGATTTAACAAAAGTCTGGCCTCATGGAGATTATCCATTAATTGAAGTGGGTGAGTTTGAGCTGAACCGGAACCCTGAAAATTTCTTCTTAGATGTTGAACAATCTGCTTTTGCACCAAGTAATCTGGTTCCTGGCATTAGCGCTTCACCAGACCGCATGTTGCAAGCACGTTTATTTAACTATGCTGATGCTCAGCGTTATCGTTTAGGTGTGAATTATCAGCAAATACCTGTAAATGCAGCGCGTTGTCCAGTTCATAGTAATCACCGTGACGGTCAAGGACGCATTGATGCCAATTATGATGGTCTTCCACATTACGAGCCAAATAGTTTTGGACAATGGCAAGAGCAGCCTCAGTACAAAGAACCACCGTTAAAAATTAATGGGGATGCTGATTTTTGGAACTATCGTGAAGATGACAATGATTATTTCAGTCAACCTCGTGCTTTGTTTGAACTTATGATTCCTGAACAACAACAGGCTTTATTTGATAATACTGCACGTGCAATGGGCGATGCTCTTGATTTCATTAAATATCGTCACATTCGTAACTGTTATGCATGTCATCCAGCTTATGGTGAAGGTGTCGCTAAGGCTCTTGGTCTGACAGTTGAAAATGCCCAATCAGCTAGAGAGACTGATCCTGCGCGTGGTTTACCTAGCTTTCTCTAAGGTCTAAAATATTCAAAAAGATAGCTTTTATACAATATAGTGCACATTACTTTATAAAATTAACTTTTAAATGACTAATATAGTTTTAATTTGAAGGTATATAGGGAAAATGGGAGGTAAGACCCATTATCCCTATACTTAATTTATATGTTCACTAATCTATTTTTTTATCATTTATCCATTCAGCATATTGCTTTGCATAATAGCTAACAATCATTGTTGCCCCAGCACGTTTAAATCCGATTAAAGTCTCATATACAGTTTGTATTTCATCTAAAGCACCTGCCAAAGCAGCAAATTTAATTGAGGCGTATTCACCTCCAACTTGATAAACTGCAAGGGGGCGATTTGTTCTATTACGTAATTTACTTAAAATGTCTAGGTAAGGTGTCCCAGGTTTAACCATTAAAATATCTGCACCTTCTTGCTCATCATAATCTCCTTCGATTAATGCTTGATATGCATTATGAAAGTCAGCTTGATAAGTTTTTCTATCACCTTTTAACTGAGAATCAACAGCGGAACGGAAAGGGCCATAGAAAGCAGAGGAGAATTTTATAGTATGCGCTAATATACCAACGTGTTGGAAACCTGCATCATCTAATCCTTTTCGAATAGCAAGAACTTGGCCATCCATCATAGCGGATGGTGCTAAAATATCAGCACCAGCTTTTGCAGCAGTAACTGCTTGTTTTTTTAAATTTTCTAGTGTTTTATCATTATCGACTGTTTCATTGCACACTACACCATAATGCCCATGAGAAGTGTATTCACAAAAACATATATCTGGAATCACAATCATATCCGGACATGTTGTTTTAATGATTTTAATCATGCGACTAAGTAAACCGTTTTCACACCACGTATCTGTACCTTCTTCATCTTTATTATGTGAAATACCAAAAGGCATAACAGCTCGTATTCCTAATTGATAAAGTTCTTTTATTTCTTCACCTAATTCTGTTTCAGAAAACGATAGAGACCAGGTAAAGTTTTTATTTCTTGCCTTTTGGTTAAATTTTCTTCTACAAAGATGGGGTAAATTAATTCATTTAAATGGATGTTTGTTTCTTTAACCAAATTTCTAACATTTGTATTTACCCGTAATCTTCTTAAATTCATCATAATGATCTTACTTAATAAAAACAGTTCCTAAAGTTTAAAGAATTAAAATTAATTAAATATTAAATTATGTAAATTCAGCTATTTATTTATTGATTTCCAGAATAATTATTTTTTATAAAAAAAATATTGACATTAAAGTAGGCTTTAATCTTAAAGTGTATCCATAATGAATGAGGCTACAAAAATGAAAGTATTTGAAAAACTGATTTTCCCTAATGGCTCACGTATTCCGAATCGTATTGCAAAAGCTGCAATGGAAGAAAATATGGCAGATATTAACCATGCACCATCAGAAGAGCTTATGCGTTTATATCAGGCATGGGCGGATGGTGGTGTCGGGTTGATCATCACTGGTAATGTGATGGTTGATCGCCGAGCTATGACTGGACCGGGCGGAGTGGTGCTAGAAGATGAAAAATCTTTGAGCATTTTCAAACGTTGGGCACAGATTGGACGTTCCAAAGGAGCACAGGTTTGGTTGCAGATCAACCATCCTGGGCGTCAAATGCAGTCAAATTTAGGGCAGCAAACTTGGGCACCTTCCGCAATTGCTTTAGATTTAGGAAAAATGTCAAACCGTTTTAATACGCCAATAGAAATGACAGAAGACATGATTCAAGAGGTGATTAGACGTTTTGCGAATACAGCACTTTTAGGTGAAAAGGCAGGATTTACTGGTGTAGAAATTCATGCTGCACATGGGTATCTATTAAGCCAGTTCCTTTCACCTTTAAGTAATAAGCGTCAAGATCGTTGGGGAGGTTCATTAGAGAACCGAGCCCGAATTTTAATTGAAATTGTTAAGGCTGTAAGGTCGGTAGTTTCTGCAAAATTTGCAGTTGCAATTAAACTAAATTCAGCTGATTTTCAGCGTGGAGGTTTTAGTGCGGAAGACGCGCAACAAGTCGTTCTAATGTTAAATGAATATTCTGTTGACATGGTTGAACTTTCTGGTGGTAGTTATGAAGCCCCAGCCATGCAGGGGCAAGCACGTGATGGTCGTACTCTAGCTCGTGAAGCTTATTTCTTAGAATTTGCGCAAGAAATTCGTAAAGTTGCAAAAATGCCAGTGATGGTTACAGGTGGTATTCGTCGTAAACAAGTGGCAGAGCAAGTAGTTGAAAGTGGTGTTGATATGGTAGGTATTGCTACTGCTTTAGCAATTAATCCTAATTTACCAAGTGAATGGAAAAATGGAGCAAACTCAGCTCCTCAATTAAAACCAATTCAATGGAAAAATAAGACATTAGCTTCTCTCGCTAATATGGCGACAGTTAAATACCAATTACGTAAGCTTAGTCTTGGCAAAACACCAAACCCAGAAATTTCACCTTTATGGGCACTTATTTTACAACAGGCAGCAATGGCACGTCGTACTCGCCAATATAAAGACCAAATGCGTAAATACTCATTTGTATCTTAAATCTGAAGGAGTTGATTATGATAAATGTAAATGATTCAAGCTGGATGATTTATGGTGCAAATGGCTATACAGGAGAACTTATTGCTCGCAAAGCAGTACGACAAGGACTAAAGCCAATATTGGCAGGTCGTAATCGTGCGAAAGTAGAAGCCCTTGCTAGGGAGCTTGGGCTAGAGTTTAAAACATTTGGCTTAGATAATACGGTGCAAGTGAGTGAGCAACTCAAAGGCTTAAAGCTTGTGATGCATTGTGCCGGCCCTTTTTCGGCGACTTCAAAACCAATGATGGAAGCATGCTTAAAAGCTGGCTCACATTATTTAGACATTACTGGAGAAATTGCAGTATTCGAATTGGCACAATCATTAAATGAGCAAGCGCAGGACGCAAATGTGGTTCTGTGTCCAGGCGTTGGCTTTGATGTCATTCCAACCGATTGTGTGGCAGCAAAATTAAAAGAAAACTTACCCGATGCAACCCATCTTGCTTTGGGCTTTGATTCTAAGTCGGGTTTTTCTCCAGGTACTGCAAAAACCAGTACTGAGGGTATGGCAGAAGGCGGAAAAATTCGTAAAGATGGTAAGATTACCAAAGTTGCATTGGCCCATCATGTTCGTAAAATTAATTTTGGTGATGGTGAGAAACAAGCGATGAGTATTCCTTGGGGGGATGTTTCCACTGCATTTTATACCACAGGAATTCCTAATATTGAGGTCTTTGTTCCTGCTCCCCCTAAAATGATCTGTGGTGCAAAAATATTAAACCTTATACGTCCTATATTGAAGTTAGAATTTATACAAGATGTGATAAAAAATCGCATTTCAAAATCTGTTGTTGGACCTGATGAGCAGGTAAGAGCAAATATGCCGACTTATGTATGGGGTGAGGCGAGAAATTCACAAGGGCAGATTAAAACTATTCGTATCCAGACAGATAATACTTATAGTTTAACTATTAATGGCTCTTTAATCATTATTCAATATCTATTAGAAAATAATGTTCAGGGTGGAGCATATACACCTTCAAAGTTAATGGGTGCTGATCTGGTCACTAAAATTCCAGGCTCTAGTCAATTCAGTATTACTTAATTTTATTCAATACAGTATGTTAATCCAGTGTTTGGTACCACTGGATTAATTTTTATTGCCACAATGAATGTTACTTCAGTATTTGTTTGAGATAAATATGAGATTATTACTTTTAAAAATAGCCTTAGTGACTTTGTTTATATCCTCAACTATCAAGGTTCAAGCAGGGTTAACCATCCCTATGGGATTCACAGCATCCGATTCAGTACATACATTCCCAGAAACTTTAAGAAGAGACTTTTGGGAGCAATTAGGAATTAAAGCTGAGGCCAAGGGCACGGCTACACCAATTGATGAACCGAATATTGGGGGAAACCCAACTAAGTTTAATTATCCAGTAACCAGTATTGTGATTGGTTCCAAAATGAAAATTATACTCGGGAGAGCCAAAGGTACAGTGATGGTGTATTCACGTATTGGAGAGGATGGAAACCAGAAGAGTTTGACGTTATCTAATTTTTCAATTGATTATATTCATAATTATGTATTAGCTGATGCAACGTATGGTAAAGATAAGAGAAATTTACAATTACCGATTTTTACATTTAATGTCGAACAACCTTTGAAATTTCATTATCAACTCCCAATTGGTTTTAAAAGTGATGAGAAACTTGATAATTTATATTTAACCCCACAAGCAAAAATCGTCTACCAAGAAGCATTAGATTTACCAGATGCAGCCATACCTTTACTAGAGTTAGATTTTGGTACATTAACTCAAAAATCATCTTCAAAGCTTAGGTTTAAATAATATAATTTAAAAAAAATGAAAATCAATTTATTGTTCTGACATAATATATACATTTATATACACATGTACAGAGTATCTAGAATTTTAAATTTTGTTTAATAAGCTTTTTAAGGCACAATGGTAAATGTATTAATTTTTAGAATATATAAGATAAATAATAAAAGCCCTTTTTTCCACCGATTAGAAGAAAGGGCTATTTAAAAATTATTTTTTAGTTGTAGATTTATCTAATGAAGGATATGGGACAGGCATATTCAATGCTAATTGAGCATCTTTTACTACATCAAAGCGTAGAACCTTATTAGCTCCCAACTCATCAAGCAATTTACTAAGTGGACCCCCATTTTTTACAAGTTGGACATTCTTAGGAAATAGCTTTTGTCCAAATGCAAGTGTGTTAGATTCAACAGAAGTACTGTGCCATTTACCATCTACAAGCTGATACATGGTTTTTGTTTCAATATGTGATTGTGGTTTTACATTTTTAATTTCTGGTAATGGTGCGTTTAAACTTAAGTCCGGTTTGCCATCAGTATTAAAAATGCTAGCTTGAACATTTTTAACACCAATTTTCACATCGATAGGTGTTAACCATTTTGGTAGTTGATAACCATATACACCACGGACACGAGCAATTTCGGTATCTACAGGTAAAGCTAATACATGGCCATAATATTTATGGTTACGCATTGAGCTTAATAATTCAGTGGTATTGAAATGATGAGCACCCGGTTGACGCACTACTATAGCAAGTGATACTTCATCGTATGGGTCAACATCACCAACAGCATAAGAGAAGAATGTCAATGAAACCAAGCCGTATCCAGGGAAGGGCTGTAATGGTTCAAGTGGAGCAGGAAGTTTAGCTTTCAATTTAGAAATTGGAGCTAGCATCAAGAGTTGTACATTGCTAGTACGATAGTAGAAATTAGGCGACCAAACTTTTCCAACTCGAGTCTCTACCAATTTTTTAGGTATGGTACGAAAGTAATCAATATTTCCAGCTGCAGGATCTTTTGCAACTTCGTCTAGATTCGGGTTCATACGAAAACGATCGTAATAGCCACCTTTTGGAACATTCACTTTATATGGCCCAAACTCTACAACAGTTGTTTCCTGTGAAGTACTTGAATTTGATGGTTGTTGTACAGAACTTGAGTTAGTTTCGACTGCTTGAGCTGAAAAACTCAATAATAAACTTACGGATAATGCAGTAACTGTTCGAGGTAGATTAAGCTTGCTGAACATTGATATGTTCCTCCTATAGGCCATGCATTAATGCTAGGATTAAAGTAAGGTTTAAGGTCAAGCTTTTTTTAACAATAAATTAACTGAATTTAGGATCTAAATTAAAAATACTCAAAAAGAGTTTAAGTAACTAGTTCTCTATGAGCTGAAATTAATGAAAATAGAAATTAAGTTTTTCCGGACTTTAAACTTTTTCATTTGTATAGTAAAGGTTTAGTAAACGTTCAGCATTTTCTTCACAAGTAATTTCGTCAGGCTTATTATTAATGGCATTCAGCATTGATGTTAGATTTTGCTTACTGATAAATAGTTTTCTTTCAAAATCCTCTATCTCACGAATTTTGTTTTCAATAATATTTGTAAGTTCATCATGATCCCAACTCACCACATTGGATGGTAAGAAAGCTTTAATTTCATTTAGAGTAAAACCTACTTGCTGTGCTTGCTGAATTAAGATTAATTGCTTTAAATCATTTTCACTATATTCTCTATAACCATTGGCTTTACGTTTTGCTTTTGGCAATAGTTTAATTTGTTCATAATAACGGATAGTTGGCGTACTTAGACCACTACGTTTAGAAAGTTCACTAATATTCATGGTTACTGTTTTCCTCTTGACATTAAAGCAAACTTTAATCTTATAGTGGTTAAAAAGCAAGATCTAGAGCTAAAACTCAATAGTTCAGTATTTATCTCTAGATTAAAAACAAATGGACGAATTAATTTGAAAAAGAGGGAATGAAAATGACAAAACGAATTCTACACATTGTGACAAATGTAGATAAATATGAAAATATCAATCGCCTTACAGGTTTATGGTTGGGTGAACTTACACATGCTTATGATCAATTTGAAAAAAAGTCTTATATACAAGATATAGTAAGTCCAAAAGGTGGGAGGTCTCCACTTGAACCAAAAGCTTTGGGGCGATTGGTTGCCGATGAATCAGTAATAAAAAGAAAAAATGATTCCACATTTATGGCCTTATTGGAAAATACAAGAAAACCTTCAGATATCAATTGGCAAGATTACGATGTGATTTATTACACAGGTGGACATGGTGTAATGTGGGATTTTTTAAATAACTTGGAATTGCAAGAAATCACTAAGAATATCTATGAGAAAGGAGGAATTGTTTCAAGTGTTTGCCATGGATATTGTGGACTTCTAAATGTGTATTTATCCAATGGTAAACGTCTTATTGAGGGGAAAAATTTAACTGGCTTTGCTTGGTGTGAAGAGGTACTAGCGGGAGTTGCAAAGAAAGTACCATACAATGCTGAAGAGTTGGCTAAAGAATATGGTGCAAACTATATGAAAAAATGGCTTCCGTTTGCTCCATACGTAGTGAGAGATGAAAATTTAATTACTGGTCAGAATCCTTTTTCGGCACGTGTAACAGCGCTTTCTATTATTGAGGCACTTGAAGACAAATAATAAATATTTTCATAACAAGTTTATATTTATTTCTTTTTTACTAAATTTCAAATATGAAATAAGTTTCATATTTGAAATGATATTTAATTTTTAAGTATTTGAATCTAAATAAAAAAATAATGGCATGTAATTTGCTCCCATGAAAATAGTTACAAGGAGTGAATAATGAATGCTAATCATATACTGCAATTGAGCGGAATATTGCAGGAGAGTCTAGGGCTAATACCTAATGAAATTCAGTTAAGAAAGATGAGTGGTGGAGCTATCCAAGAGAATTGGTTAGTTCAATCTGAAGATTTTGCTTTAGTACTGAGAAAAAATGCCGAATCTAGTGTAGAAGCTAGTTCAGATCGGGAGCAGGAATTTTTACTTTTAGATCGGTTATATCACTTTGGCATTAAAGTACCAGAACCACTTTATTTCGAGAAGTCACCTAACTTTTTAAATAGTGATTTCTTCATTATGAAAAAAATTGATGGTGTAACAGAAGGCCATAAATTAGTTCGAATTACAGAAGAAGAAAAACGTAAAAAGATTACTCAAGACATTGGCAAGCAACTTGCCTTAATTCACGCCATTCAATCAGATGAAGTATTAGAGAAACTACTTCCTAAGCCAGATAAAGATCAATATTTAGAAAAAAAGCTTACAGGTTTTCTAGAACAACTGGATCACTTAAAAAGACAGCGTCCAATCCTTGAGTACGCCATTCAATGGATGTTTAACAATCTTCCAAAAGTTGATGATTTGGTCTTAGTGCATGGCGATTACCGCATTGGTAACATCATGATTAATGATGATCAAATTTCAGGAATTTTAGATTGGGAATTTACTCAATGGGGTGATCGAAGAGAAGACCTAGGATGGTTTACCTCTAAATGCTGGCGTTTTGGTCAAGATGAAAATATAGCGGGGGGAATAGGTTCATATAAGGACTTTGCGAAAGCTTATGCTGAGATTTCCGATATTTATATCCCTGAATTTGAAATGAAGTTTTGGCATGTACTGTCTCATGTTCGATGGGCAATTATTGCGATGCAGCAGTCTGACCGAAACAACGAGATGGATACTCCATCGCTCGAATTAGCCCTAACGGAATTTTTAGTTCCCCGCCTTGAAAAAAATATCCTGGAAATATTGGGAGAAAAAGAATGAGCGAGCAAAAAATAATTGACCTGATTAAAGCCAGCCAAGCCGTCATTAAGAATGAGCTTTTACCGCAATCGGGCAGTCAGAAATATAACTTGTTAATGCTCATGAGAAGCTTGGAAATTTTGCAGGCTTATATTTTGCAAAAGGATATTTCTACATTGCATCGTTCAGGCATTGTGCAAGATTATTTTTCTTTTCCAATCAAAGATGTTGATGAGGCAATTCAATTGTTTATTAGCGATATTCGTGAAGGTAAACAATCGGATCAAACATTTGAGATATTAAAAACACTTAATTCGGAAGAGTTAAAAATTACTGAACCAAAGGCAGCTCAACATGGATAAATATCGGTTACGAATTTATTTGGTTCGGCATGGACACGTTTCATATTTTGATGCAGATAAGAACCCGATTAATCCTAAGTTTGCGCAGTTATCAGACCGAGGAATAGAGCAAATACAACAATTGGCTCATCAACTACAAAATGTTAATTTTGCAAAAATTTACTCATCTACCATGCCTCGTTCGATTCAAACAGCCGAAATTTTGAAGCGCTATCAAAACGAGCATACACACATTCAATCATTCGATGATATTCGAGAAATAAGAGCGGGACGTTTAAGAGAAATTTCGTTGGATCATGCTGAGCTGGAAATCAAAAAGGCCTATCAGTTCCATAAAAATAATCTTGAATTATTTGTACAAGGCGAAAGTTGGTCGCTTTTTATTGCTCGTGTACTGACATGGTTTGAAAACATGATTTTAACAGCAGACAAAGACCAGAACATCCTGATTTCTTCACACGATATTGTAAATCGAATACTCATTAATTGGGTATATGGACATGACTTTAAAGATGTCTATTCGCAGGAACAAGATTATGGCTGCTTAAATATTCTTGATCTAACGATTGAAAATCAAAAGGTAATAAGCAAACGAATCAAGCTTCAAAATTTCACCCCGTACAATATGATTAAAAATGAGCTATTTAATAGCGCTATGGATGATGTGTATGAAACTTATATCGCGACTCAAGGCTTTAAATTAAAGGAGCTCAACTCATGATCACACTATCTAATGAATTATTAGAGCTACAACAGAAAGTTAGAGAATTTATTCAACAAGAGGTGATTCCATTAGAAAGTGATCCTCGTCAAGATAGTCATGGCCCAAGTGAAGATCTACGCCAAGAATTGGTGAGTCGTGCGCGTCGTTGGGGGCTGCTAACTCCCCATGCAAGTCAAGAAATGGGAGGGCTTGGATGGTCGCATCTGCAAAAGGCTGTAGCTTTCGAAGAAGCAGGATATTCTGCCTTAGGTCCAATCGCTTTAAATATTCATGCACCAGATGAAGGAAATATTCATCTTTTAGATGCTGTCGCAAACGATGCGCAAAAACAAAGATGGTTAAGAAAATTGGTAGCTGGAGAAATTAGATCGTGCTTTGCCATGACGGAACCGGCACCGGGTGCTGGCTCGGATCCATCCATGCTTCAAACAACAGCAATTGAAGATGGCGATGACTATATTATTAATGGGCGTAAATGGTTAATTACAGGAGCCGATGGAGCGAGTGTTGCGATTATTATGGCAAAAATGGAAGATGGCTCCGCTTCAATGTTTCTAACAGACACCAATGTTGAAGGCTTTACATTAGAAAAAAATATGAATGCTATGGACTCATGCTTTTCAGGTGGACACGGCATTTTACGCTTTGAAAACTTACGTATACCTAAAGAAAATGTGTTGGGTGAAATTGGTAAAGGCTTTAAATATGCTCAAGTTCGTCTTGCACCAGCACGTTTAACACATTGTATGAGATGGTTGGGGCAAGCAAGGAGAGCACATGATATTGCTACTCAATATGCACGAGAACGCCAATCTTTTGGTAAGAGATTAGGAGATCATCAAGGCGTTGGTTTTATGCTTGCTGACAATGAAATAGATATTCTAACAACTCGATTAGCCGTTCACTATTGTGCGCAAGTTTTAGATTTGGGTGAGAAAGGAAATTATGAGTCAAGCCTAGTCAAAGTGATGAGCTCTGAAGGTATCTGGCGTGTGGTGGACCGATCAGTTCAGATTTTAGGTGGACAGGCAATGACAGATGAATCAGTAGTCTGCAAGATTTTTAAAGATGCACGTGGTTTCAGAATTTATGATGGCGCAAATGAAGTTCACCGTATGAGCATTGCCAAGAAACTATTAGGGAAGCAGGCATGATAAAACAGGGATAAGAGAATGAATATTTTTGATGTAAAAGATAAATATATTTTAATTACGGGTGCTTCAAGTGGTCTAGGGCATCACATAGCTGAATTATTTTCAAAAGAAGGCGCCAATATCGTTATTTGTGCCAGACGGTTAGAGCGATTGAAAGAATTAGAATCACATATAAAAAATGAATATGGCGTACAAGTTCATACCTTTGCATTAGATGTAAATGACCGTTCCGCTGTGAAAGATATGCTTACTTCTTTGGAAGCTGAAGGAGTCACAGTAGATGTTCTAATTAATAATGCAGGTGTGAGTGATACCAAGCGTTTCTTAGACTATAACGATGAAGATTGGGATAAGATTGTCGATACTAACCTTAAAGCACCTTGGCAATGTGCACAAGAAGTTGTGCAACATATGGTTAAGGCTTGTCGTAAAGGATCGATCATCAATATCACGTCAATTCTGTCTCAGTCTACAAACCTTGGCGTTAGTCCATACTGTGCATCAAAGGCAGGGTTACGCCATTTAACAGAAGTTATGGCAGTAGAACTGGCTAGATTTGGTATAAATGTAAATGCTATCGCCCCAGGCTATATGGTTACTGAAATTAATGAAGAATATTTAACTGGCGAATTGGGCCAACAGCTTTTAAAGAAAATTCCAACAAGGAAGTTTGTAGAATTTGATGACTTAAATGGACCTTTACTGTTACTTGCTTCGCAAGCAGGTCAAGGCATAACAGGTATCGAAATTAAAGTCGATGGCGGTCATAGCGCTGCGCCTATATAAAACGTTTTTTAATGGAGTAAAAAATGCTTAATCGAAAACCAATTAATATTTTGGTCACCTATATTAAAAAACCTAATATTAATGGTTTTCGTTCTTTGGTTGAGCAGGCGATTAGTGAAGTAGAGTCGAACGAAATTGATTTGGTGGAATGCCATATTTCAGATGTACAAGATGTTGCTCAAAGCTTAGTAGAAAATGGCTGTCAGATTCTTCTATGTACGGGAGCAACCGCAAGTTTTCTACAAAAGAAATTAAACATTGATATTCAGGTCATTCGAACTGGTACTTTTGATGTCATTCAGGCCATATCAAACTTAAAACAATATAAGCGCATTGCTTTGGTTGGGAATACATCTACGGTCGATCTTGAGAACTACTCAGATATTTTTGCTTTAGATATACAACAGTTTAACTATGATTCATATTTAGATGCTAAAAAAACAATTCATTTAATTAAAAATCAAGGTTTTGATGCCATTATTGGCTCGCCTGTTGCAGTAGAGCTAGCACTGAATGAAAATCTAGTCGGACATTTGGCGATTAGTGTGCCGTCTTTAAAAGATCTTCTGCAAAATGCCTTACGTACGCTTGAAAAAATTCGCAGAGAACAATATTCAACCTTACGTTTAACCGAGATATTTAATCACTTAAATGAAGGCATTTGTTTTATTACAAAGCAAAAAAAGATTTCTTTAATTAATAATTCAATGAGTTCGTTACTTGAAAAAGACTCTTTAGACGTTTTAAACAAATCAGCACTCGAAATTTTTGAAGGATTAAACTTCGATATCGATCAAGAAAACAGTCATCAACTCGTTCAATTTAAAAATTTAAAACTTGCTGTATATATTTCCAAACTAAAAAATGACTATATAGATGGCTATATCTTAAGAGTGCAGGAACTAAATGCATTAGAGCAGTCTAATAGTCAGTTTAGAAAGGTTTCATCAAAGAATTTTAATACAAGATATACCTTTGACCAGATTTTGACGAAAAACGCTAATTTTCAACAAATCATCAAGTTATCCAAAGCATATGCAAAAACCGATAGTACCATTCTCATTACTGGTGAAAGTGGTACAGGTAAAGAAGTTTTAGCACAAAGTATTCATAATCATAGCAGCCGTTATAAAGCACCATTTGTTGCAATTAACTGTGCGTCTTTTCCAGAAAGCTTGTTAGAAAGCGAGTTATTTGGTTATGAAGAAGGTGCCTTTACTGGGGCTAAGAAAAATGGGCGTATTGGCCTCATTGAAGCTGCTCATACGGGTACGCTTTTTTTAGATGAAATTGGAGATATGCCATTACATCTACAAACTAGATTTTTACGAGTCTTACAAGAAAGACAAATTAACCGCTTAGGCTCAGTGGTGAGTCATCATTTAGATATACGCGTGATTGCTGCAACTCATGCGAACTTAGAAGAGTTAGTACGAAATGGAACCTTTCGGGCAGATCTCTACTATCGTTTAAATATTTTAAGAGTGTATACACCGTCTTTAAATGAACGAAAAGAAGATATCTTATATTTAGCAAATTCCTTTCTAGAGAAATATAGAAAAACACTGGATGATTTGCCAAATATTTTACAGAAGGCTTTTTTACACTATTCTTGGCCGGGCAATATCCGCGAACTTGAAAATATTGTTGAAAGAATCAATGTGCTGTTACAGCTTGATCATGAAATTTTATCTCCAGAATTTTTAAAGCAACAGTTACCCGAGCTATTTCAATCTCAAAATCACTACACGGCGCAACCTTTATTAAAAGAGGTAAAGGTTAATCAAGAATTGAGTTTAATTGAGCAAACACTTGCAGAAGTAGATGGTGATTTAGATCTTGCTGCACAAAAACTTGGGATTAGTCGAACGACTTTATGGCGTAGAATGAAACTCATAAATCACTAATTTCAAAATTGAAATTTTTTCAAAAAAGAAAAACAGTAAAATTAAGTAAGTTATTGAAACTAATAATAAAATAATTTGGCATCATAGTTGCATTGACTCATATAAGCATCTGAATCAGTTGCTAAATTGTGTGAGGAAATAAGAATGACGAATGGATTAATGATGCATTGTAATTTAAACATTACTTCAATAATGCAGCATGCTTTGACAGTTTACGCAGATCAAGAAATTGTGACTTTGAAAGCAGATGGGATAACTAAACATCGATATACATATAAAGATGCTTTTGAACGTGTAGCTCAGTTTGCCAATGCGCTAGACCGATTAAATATAAGTTCTGATGCTAAAGTCGGAACGATGGCATGGAACTCATATCAGCATTTTGAATTGCACTATGCCATTCCATGTACGGGAAGAATTTACCATACAATTAATCCTAAATTGGCGCCTGAACAACTCATTCAAATTATCAATTCTGCTCAAGATGAAGTACTCATTATTGAACCAGATTGTTTGGCATTAGTTGATTCTATTTATGACAATATAAAGCCAGTCATAAAACATTTTATTGTGCTTGGTTATCCGAATAAAAACCTAAAAGCACAATTTGATTTTGTGTTTTATGAAGAACTCATTGCTCTAGAGCAGCCTCAATATGATTGGCCAGATATCCCTGAAGAACGTGCAAGTGGTCTTTGCTATACATCAGGTACTACTGGTGATCCTAAAGGTGTTCTTTACTCCCATCGTAGTACCGTATTGCATGCATTAATACTCGCTATGCCAAATGCGATTGGCTTAACGCATGATAGCTGTATCATGCCTTTGGTTCCGCTTTATCATATTAGTGCATGGGGAATGCCATTTAACGCGGTTTTATCAGGAGCAAAAATCGTTTGGCCTCATTCGTTTGCAGGTCAAACCGAGAAAATTTTCAATCTGATTCAATCAGAACACGTCGATATTTCTATGGCTGTTCCGACCATCTGGAATTCTTTTAAAAATTATCTTGAAGACCACCATATTTCATCAGTCAGTTTAAAACGGGCGATATCTGGCGGTTCAGCTGCGCCATATTCGCTTATTGAGTCTTTGAGCCATTATGGAATTTCTGTTGAAAATGCTTGGGGAATGACTGAAACCAGTTCAATGGCGGTCTGTAATCGATTAGATCAAATCAAAAATAATATCGAAACCCAATCGATTAAATGTGGCAAACCTATCTTTGGTATTCAAATGAGATTGCGTGATGAAAATCATCAATTGCTTCCTCACGATGGGATGCATGAAGGTATTCTAGAAGTACGCGGCCATACAATTGCCAAGCAATATATCAATCAACCCAAAGCATTAGAAGAAGAGGACAAATGGTTCGATACGGGAGATATCGCGTGCATAGATAAATATGGATATATGCATATTACAGACCGTGCCAAAGATATGATCAAGTCAGGAGGAGAGTGGGTCAGTAGTGTTGAAGTTGAAAATGCAGCGATGGGATATGAAAAAGTTGCAGAAGCCGCCGTTATTGCTGCCAATCATCCGAAATGGGGAGAACGCCCACTTTTAATTTTGGTGCCAAAATCTCCACAAGAAAAAATTGAACATTCTGAAATTGTCGTTTTTCTATCATCCAAATTACATAAATGGGCCATTCCGTCAGCAACCATATTGGTTGAAGAAATACCGCATACGCCCACTGGAAAAATCAGTAAAAAAATATTGAGAGAACGTTATCACGACTATTTTACCAATAGTGCTTTTGCTGAATGTAAATAATGATCAACATAAAAAAGGACTTTTTATATGAACTACCCTCAGGAAGCAAATATCGTTTTAGATATGAAATTTAAAAAAATGGTAAAGCAGAGAAATCGATTCGCCGTTTTTCTAAGTTTAATTGTACTCAGCATTTACTTTATTTTTATAGGAACCGCCACCTTTCGCCCTGAATTGCTTGCAATGCCACTAGAGGCAAGCAAAATCACAATTGGTTTACCGATTGCTGCAATAGTCATTGTATCGAGCTGGGTCATAACGAGCTTATATATATTTATTACAAATCAATATTTTGACAAACAAAAAGAAAAATTAAGAAAGGAATATCATTATGAATAAATATATTACTTTTACTCTTCTGACTTTACTAAGTCCTGCTGTTTGGGCTGCCCAAACTGAGCCAAGAAATTGGACCGCAATTATCATGTTTGCATGTGTAGTCGGCCTTTCATTATTTATTACTTTTAAAGCTGCAAAGAAAACAGTATCGAAAGAAGATTTTTATACGGCAGGCAATGCCATTTCAGCTAAGCAAAATGGCTTAGCAATTGCCGGAGACTATATGTCGGCATCAACCTTACTTGGTATTTCAAGTATGGTCTTCTTCAAAGGTTATGATGGTTTTATCTATGTAACGGGCTTTTTTGTTTGCTGGCCGATTTTAACTTTCTTAATGGCTGAAAGACTAAGAAACCTTGGTAAATATACATTTGCAGATATTGTTTCGTATCGATTAGATCCGCAGCGCACCCGTATTTTGGCAACGTGTGGTTCACTTATTGTTGTATGTTGCTATTTAATTTTGCAAATGGTGGGTGCAGGTCAGCTCATTAAATTACTGTTTGGTCTAGATTATAAAATTGCCGTCATGCTGGTCGGTTGTCTAATGCTGGTGTATGTCATTTTCGGAGGAATGCTTGCAACCACATGGATACAAATAGTTAAAGCTATTCTTTTGCTATTTGGTGGAACAGTTCTAGTCTTTCTGGCATTTAAAGCGTTTGGTTTTAGTTTAAATAATATGGCTGAGGCTGCCGTAAATGCACATAAACTCGGGCAAAAGGTTTTAGAACCTGGTCCAATGCTATCCAACCCGATTAATACACTCTCTATGTCTATTGGATTGATCTTTGGTTTAGCAGGTTTACCACATATTCTTATGCGCTTTTTTACAGTTCCAAATGCTGCTGAAGCACGCCGTTCAGTCTTTTATGCTTCTGGTTATATTGGTTACTTCTTTATTGTAGTTTGTATTTTAGGTTTAGCTTCCATCGCCATAGTAGGTACTAATCCTCAATATTTTGTAGATGGGCAACTCGGTGGAGATTTAATTGGTGGTAGTAACATGGTTGCAATGCATCTAGCAAAAGCCCTAGGAGGAAATTTATTGCTAGGTTTCTTATCTGCCGTAGCATTTGCAACGATTTTAGCTGTAGTGGCTGGCTTGGCACTTGCTGGCGCTTCTGCGATTTCCCATGATTTATTTCAAAAAGTAATTAAAAAAGGCAAGGCAACTGAAAAGCAGGAAATGGTTGTATCTCGACTTTCAGTGGTAGTTCTTGGTGTAATTGCCATAGCATGCGGAATTTTATTTGAAAAAATGAACATCGCTTTTTTAATGGGACTTACATTTGGTATTGCTGCTTCCGCTAACTTTCCTGTACTTATTCTTTCTATGTATTGGAAAGATTTAACCACACGCGGCGCTATATTTGGTGGGTTTGTCGGAATCATTTCGGCAATTACTTTTGTAGTTTTATCACCGACAGTTTGGGTTGGTGTACTAGGCCATGAAAAAGCAATATTCCCATTTGATAATCCAGCTTTGTTTTCTATGCCACTCGCATTTTTGGTGAGTATCGTCGTTTCTTTGACTGATAAAAGTAAAAGAGCCGAGTTAGACAGACAGGGCTTTGAGTTACAGGTGGTACGTTCAGAGCTTGGTGCTCAACAAGGTTCGTTTGAAAAAATGCCTTTGCATTAAGTTTGTTCAAGAACCCAAAAGTAAGAAAGCATGATTAAAAAATCATGCTTTCTTTATTAGACTTACATTATTAGTACTGCCTTAAAGCATTATTTCAAATGCTTTTGAAGTTCAGATCCAGCTTGTGATAATGCAGTTTTGACAGATGGTTCGTTGCTTAACGGATTTAACAGGCCATAGTCATGAATCAAACCGTTATAACGAGTTACAGTCACGGGAACACCAGCTTTATCTAAGTTACGGCCAAAAGCTTCACCTTCATCACGTAATACATCTAATTCAGCTGTTTGAATTAATGTAGGTGGGAAGCCTTTTAGCTGTTCGCTTGTAGCACGAAGTGGTGATGCCAAAATATTGTTGCGATCATTGGCATTGGTTGTGTAGTTGTCCCAGAACCATTTCATCATGTTCTTAGTCAGGAAGTATCCTTTTTCATACTGATTGTAAGAAGCATCGTCGAAACCAGCATTGGTAACAGGCCACAACATTACGTTGTAACGCACTTTTGGACCACCAGATTGTTTAATCTGAAGGGCAACAGCAGCAACCATGTTGCCACCAACACTATTACCTACTAAAGCTAAACGGCTACCATCAACACCAATTTCTTTACCATGTTTAGCGACCCATTTGGTTGCTTCATATGACTGATTAATTGCTACAGGGAAGTGAGCTTCTGGAGAAGGCGTATAGTTAACGTATACAGCCGCCGCACCAGACTCACGAACTAAATCACGAATTAAGCGTTCATGAGTAGCAAAGTCGCCCAACACCCAACCGCCACCATGGAAGAACATAAATACAGGAAGAACGCCTTTAGCATTTTCTGGTTTAACAATTTTTAGTTGAATGCTTTGACCATTTATTTGAATTGTTTTCTCTGAAACTTGTGCTGGTGGAAGTTTCGCTCCCTTTTGTGCGCCGATTAAAACTTGACGAGCTTCATTTGGAGTCATCAATTCCATTGGTTTGCCGTTACCCGAATTGAGTACGTTTAGGAAGGCTTGTACACCCGTAGTCGGAGCAGGGGTATTTATAGCTTCAGCTGAAACAGCTGTAGTGAAAAGAGCAGATGTTAATAAAGCTGTTGCGATTTTCATGGTGAAAACTCACTTTAAGTTAGAAATTTTAAATACAACTTTGAGCCAAGGCTTTGTGTCCAATATGAAGTTGGTTCTATCCAAAGCTCAGCCCAACATTTATCTTGTGTATATAATACTTGCACGCAAGATACTTATGGTCAAGAATTATTTATAATAATTTTTAGATAATTTTAATTTTTGGTTTAAATATGAAAGAAAACAATATATTAGGCGATCAGCTCTGTTTTTCGCTTTATTCAGTGGCGAATGCACTTACGCGCCAGTACCGTCCATTACTTAAAGATTTCGATTTAACTTACCCTCAATTCATCGTTCTTTTAGCTTTGTACGAAGAAGATGATATTTCTCTCAAAGAACTCGGTGAAAAGACGTTATTTGACTCAGGCACTTTAACGCCATTGGTTCAAAAACTTGAAGCAAAAGAGTTTCTGAAGAGGGTATCAATCAAAGAAGATGAGCGGGTAAAAAAAGTAATATTGACGGACAAAGCTTTAGAGATAAAAGAAAAAGTGATTGATCTACCCAATCAATTGCGATGTTCGATGCATATGAATGATGAGGAGCTGACTATGCTAAGAAAGCTTTCTTTGAAATTATTGGAAGATTTATAAAGTTTTCTTTAACTAAAAATAATTTTTATCTGCGAATAATTTGAAGCTTTAAACTTAAATAAGAGGCATTTGAAAGCCTCTTTTTTATATGAAAAATTAATGAATACAATTGATTAAATATAGAAGTAATAAAAGGTATTGACATTAAAGTTCGCTTTAAGCTTAAAGTAAAACCATACTGAATGAGGTCATTCCAATGAAAGTGTTCGAAAAATTAGTATTCCCTAATGGCTCATATGTTCCTAACCGTATTGCTAAAGCAGCAATGGAAGAAAACATGGCTGATTTAAACCATGCACCATCAGAAGAATTAATGCGTTTATATCAAGCTTGGGCAAATGGTGGTGTCGGTCTAATCATTACTGGAAATGTGATGGTAGACCGCCGAGCGATGACTGGACCGGGCGGGGTAGTGCTTGAAGATGAAAAGCATCTGGATACTTTTAAAAAATGGGCACAAATTGGTCGTTCAAAAGGTGCTCAGATTTGGCTTCAAATTAACCATCCGGGGCGTCAAATGCAAGCGAACCTTGGTCAGCAGACTTGGGCACCATCGGCTATTTCACTTGATCTTGGCAAAATGTCAAATCGCTTTAACACACCAATCGAAATGACTGAATCTATGATTGCAGAGGTGATTCAACGTTTTGCAAATACGGCGCGTTTAGGTGAAAAAGCAGGGTTTACTGGTGTAGAAATTCATGCAGCGCATGGTTATTTATTAAGCCAGTTTCTTTCTCCACTCAGCAATAAACGCCAAGATCAGTGGGGTGGTTCTTTAGAAAACCGCGCTCGCATTTTAATTGAAATTGTGGAAGCAGTTCGTAAAGTGGTTTCACCTCAGTTTACTGTTGCAGTAAAACTAAATTCAGCCGATTTCCAACGCGGTGGGTTTAGCGCTGAAGATGCTCAACAAGTGGTGAAAATGCTAAATGAACATGCAGTTGATTTGGTTGAACTTTCAGGCGGTAGCTATGAAGCACCTGCAATGCAAGGTCAAGCGCGTGATGGCCGAACACTTGCTCGCGAAGCTTACTTTTTAGAGTTTGCACAGGAGATTCGTAAAGTTGCCAAAATGCCTGTCATGGTGACAGGTGGCATACGCCGTAAACAAGTGGCAGAAAAAGTAGTTGAAAGTGGTGTAGATATGGTCGGTATTGCCACAGCTTTAGCGATTGAACCTGACTTGCCAAATGCTTGGAAACAAGGCAAAAATGTTTCACCTGAACTCAAGCCAATTACGTGGGAAAATAAAACATTCGCTTCTCTTGCCAATATGGCAGTGGTGAAATTCCAGTTACGTAATTTAAGCGCTGGTAAAAAAACAAAACCAAATGTTTCAGCAGCTTGGGCTTTAATTTTGCAACAATCAGCGATGTCATGCCGTACCCGCCAATACAAAAAAGGCATGCGTGACTATACATTTGCTTCTTAATAAGTGAGTTGTGTTATGACAAATCCTAACGATTCAAACTGGATAATTTATGGAGCAAATGGCTACACGGGCGAGTTAATCGCTCGTGAAGCTGTACGCCAAGGTCTAAAACCAACTTTGGCTGGTCGTAACAAAGCTAAGGTTGAAACATTAGCTCAAGAGTTGGGGCTCGACTATAAAGCTTTTGGGCTTGATAACGTAGATGCAGTAAGTGAGCAACTGCAAGGCTTTAAACTGGTCATGCACTGTGCAGGGCCATTTTCAGCAACATCAAAACCCATGATGGAAGCGTGTATTAAAGCAGGCGCTCACTATTTAGATATTACGGGTGAAATCTCTGTATTTGAATTGGCACAGTCACTTAACAGCCAAGCTGAAAAAGCCGATATTGTGCTTTGTCCGGGTGTTGGTTTCGATGTGATTCCGACAGATTGTGTTGCCGCGGCACTGAAAGAAGCATTGCCAGATGCGACCCATTTAGCACTTGGTTTTGACTCTAGAACAGGGTTTTCACCGGGTACTGCTAAAACAAGTACAGAAGGCATGGCCGAAGGCGGAAAAATTCGTAAAAACGGAAAAATTACCACCGTTCCATTAGCACATTATGTTAGGACCATTGATTTTGGTGACGGTAAAAAAAGTGCCATGAGTGTTCCGTGGGGAGACGTATCTACTGCATTCTATACAACAGGTATTCCAAACATTGAAGTGTTTGTACCTGCATTCCCTAAAATGATTTTTGGTGCGAAAATGATGAACTATTTACGCCCAGTATTAAAAATTAATGCTGTGCAGAAGTTTATTAAGTCGCGTATTGAAAAAACGGTTGTGGGACCAAATGAGGAACTTCGCGCGAAAGTACCTACCTATGTTTGGGGTGAGGCAAGAAATACGCGTGGGGAAATCAAAACTGCCCGCATCCAAACGGAAAATGCGTATAGCCTTACCGTAAATGGTTCACTGACTGTGCTGAATTATTTACTCAAAAATACCGTGAAAGGCGGTACATATACGCCAGCAAAGCTGATGGGCTATAAATTAGTGACCGAGCTGCCGGGTTCTGGTCCGCTGGTCATTAATTAAAAGCTTTTATTAAAACAGCATGTTTATAGATCGTCCCGAACAAGGAGTCATTCTTGTTCGGGTTATTTTTAAATATTTCAAGTAAATGCGGCTTAATATGGATAAAAAGAAAAACAGAAAACAAAACACTCAATAAGAAATAATTCAAATTGAATATACTAAAAAGCGATAAATCTTTTTCATAACAAAGGAATGAGAATAATGAGAAAACTCATACTATTTCTACATGCATCCCTAGACAGTTTCGTGGAAGGTCCAAATGGGGCAATGGACATAGGTTGGATTGCTTACGATGCCGATTTAGCAAATCATGCCAAAGAAATTTTGAGCACTGCCGATACGGTAATTTGGGGACGAGCGACCTACCAGATGATGCATAATTACTGGCCAACCATGCTTTCAAATCCAGAAGCTTCAGAGCATGAACGCAATCATGCTGAGTGGATTGAAAAGACTGAAAAAATCGTTTTTTCAACCACATTAGATACGGTTGAATGGAATAATTCTCGTCTTGTAAAAGACCATGTCGAAGAAGAAATTAATAAGCTGAAACAGCAAGCGGGTAAGGATATGGTGATTCTGGGGAGTCCTCGATTCGCGCACTATTTGATGCAACTTGATTTAATTGATGAATATAAAATTACAGTTTCGCCCGTGCTGATTGGTAAGGGCTTGCCACTGTTTCAAGGCATTCAGCAAAAGACCAATCTTAAACTTATTGAAAATAAAACGTTTGCTTCTGGAGCTCTCGGTCTTCACTATCAAAAGATAAGCTAATTTTTTCTATAATATTTATATGAAAAAACCAATTACAGCGTTCGCCTGTAATTGGTTTTTTCAACAAAAGTTCTATTTAAAGTTTAAAACTAAGGTGTATTTACTTTGTCGAAATAGAGGGTCATAAGCCGTTCTGCATTTTGCTCACACGTAATTTCATCGGGTTTATCATTAATGGCGTGAATCATAGTGCGTAAGTTTTGCTTACTAACTTTTAGCTTTTGTTCTAAAAGTTCTATTTCCTGAATTTTGGTTTCAATCGTTTGAATAAGTGCATCATGATCCCAAGCGACAACTTTCGAGGGCAAAAAACCTTTAATTTCAGCTAAAGAAAACCCAACTTGCTGGGCTTGCTGAATGAGAGAAAGTTGCTTCAAATCATTATCGGTATATTCACGATAGCCATTCGATTTTCTTTTTGCTTTAGGTAAGAGTTTGATTTGCTCGTAGTAACGAATTGTAGGGGTGCTTAAACCACTTAGTTTCGATAACTCGCTAATATTCATAGCCACATACTCTCTTGACATTCAAGCTAACTTTAGACTTATAGTAACATAAAAGCAAGGTTCATAACTTTACCAAGCACACACTTTCAGTAACAACTTTCTATGCTTTGATAGACGAAAGAATAGAATTATAAATATGAAAAATGAGGTGAGAAAATGTCTAAACGCATATTACACGTCGTGACCAATGTTTCACGCTATAAGGATGTAGATCAACAAACAGGGCTGTGGTTAGGCGAGCTCACTCATGCCTATGATGAATTTGAAAAGCAAGGTTATGTGCAAGACATTGTCAGTCCAAATGGTGGCAAAACCCCGATTGAACCAAAATCGCTTGCACCGTTAGTTGCTGATAAATCTGTTAAAGACCGAGAAAAAGATCAAGCTTTTATTACGCTGTTAGCAAATACCTTTAAGCCCTCAGATATCAATTGGCAAGACTATGACGTGATTTACTACACAGGTGGTCACGGGGTGATGTGGGATTTTTTAGATAACCCAGAGCTCCAAGAAATTACCAAAAACATTTATGAAAAAGGCGGCATTGTTTCAAGTGTTTGTCATGGCTACTGTGGGTTACTTAATGTACGACTTTCAAATGGTGAGCGACTGATAAAAGATAAGAAGTTAACAGGCTTTGCTTGGAGTGAAGAGGTTTTGGCAGGGGTAGCAAAAAAAGTGCCGTACAATGCCGAAGAGTTAGCGAAAGAATACGGCGCTCATTATGAAAAAGCTTTTATTCCTTTTGCTCCATATGTCGTTCAAGACGGCAAGTTAATTACAGGTCAAAACCCTTTTTCAGCTAGAAAGACGGCTTTAGCAATAGTAGAAGAGCTAGAAAAGTCATAATTGTTAATGATTCAAATATAAACTAGAAAAGCAAAACCAGTGACGGTTTTGCTTTTCGACTGTTTAAATAAAGTGGTGTGATCTAGCAAGGCTAACTTTAAGGAACAATCACAAAATCAGGGTTAGCTATTGCAAAAACTGCTTCGCGGTCTGCGGCTGGTGGATAAATCCAGATGGTATTAATTTCTTGTTTAATTTTTTTAGCTTCATCACGCACAAATTGAACCTGACGATCCCAACCTTCGCTATAGAGTGCGCCCCAAGGACCTAAGTCAACACACGTCACATACTTCGGTTGACTGTATGGATGAAGTGGTAAATCAACCAATTCTGCCGCAGCATTGTAACCTGCTACACGGCCTAGGCTCATGGCATGTTGGCAAGACATCACGTTAAAATTACCTAAATCATCGGTTGGAACTTTTACAGTATCTCCCGTCACAAAAACATTTTTTGCTTCAGGTGCATGTAAATAAGCATCCCCAATCAAACGGCCTAAATTATCTTTTTCACCAGCAATTTGAGAGGTGAGCGAGTTAGCACGCATGCCAGCTGTCCAAATGACGGTTTCTGTTTCAATTTTTTCGCCATTAGAAAGTGTTACCCCTGATGCATCGAGTGCTGTAACTCGTAGGCCAGCTTTACCTTCAACACCTAGCTCGCTAAGAGCTTCTCGAATAACTGTAGCAGCTTGGTCACCCATTGCCGCACCAATTTCTGTTGAGGAATCAACTAAAACTACACGCACATCAGTTTCACCTAAAATACTATGCAGACGTTCAGGCATTTCAGTGACAGTTTCTAGCCCAGTTAAACCGCCACCTGCAACTACAATAGTATTACGTGCTGCATTTGCAGGTTTATTGGCTAAGTTTTTAAGATGTTGGTCTAATTTTTCAGCATCTTCTAGGGTACTTACGCTAAAGCCATACTCGGTAAGGCCCGGTATCGGGGGCATAAACGTAGTACTTCCGGTTGCCAGAATAAAACGGTCATAGCTTAAGGTTTGTTTGTTGCCATCGGTGGTTGAAACTTCGATGCTCTGTCGGTCGACATCAATTTGATTTACCCAACCTGCTAGATATTTAACCCCAACTACACTTAATAACTCTGAAATATCAGGGTTCATGTTTTCTAGTACAGCTTCATAAAGACGAGGGCGAATACCAACATTCGGGCTAGGGGAAATCATCACTACTTCAATATTTTGTTCTTGCGAAGCTAGGTGAATTGCTCTTTGTGCAGCAAGTGCAGCCCATAAACCAGCAAAGCCAGAACCAGCAATAATAATACGCTTACTCATTTGATTATCCTTTTGATCGATTTTTCGGACAACAAATTCCAGCTCATCACAAATTTAGGGTGAGCGAATCCTTTCTCTGATTGTCCGAAAAATCTGAGAAGGCGTTTAAAACGATTAGGGGAGTTTTAGCTTAGGGTTTGAGGCCCTATCAGCTCATTAGTCGGGGGTGTCCCGCGATATTTTATTTTTCCGCATTTTTGCTGTTCTTCCTTCTATGCGTTCATTGATCCAGACATTTACATCACTAAAAAACACGTCGGGTGCATAACGGCCAAAACGGTCTGCAATATCGCCAAGTGTATGAGCATCTAGCGCATCTCGCATGGCTTTTTCGGCCTGTAACATCACAGCATGCACTGCACACACACCACTGGTTGCCCAATCTGGCGGGGCATGATTAAAGACTGCACATTTCCCACGGACTTCTTGGCACTCAAAAAGCGGTTTTTCACCTTCGATTGCATTCACGATATCTAAAAAACTGATTTCATGAGCGGATCGAGCGAGTAAATACCCACCACGAACACCTTCTTGAGCAATAACGAGACCTGCCTTTTCAAGTTTAGGAAAAATCTTAGCCATAAAACTCGGAGAGACTCCTTGTAATTCAGCCAAATCCTTACTACTCAAAGGTTTATCTTCATTGTTCACAAGAAAAAGAAGACAGTGAATCGCATACTCGACGCTACTAGTGATATAAGCCATTTAATTTCATAATTGATCAATTACAAACACAGACTAACTCGGTCTGTGTTTATAGTCAACAATAAAACTAAGACAAAGTTGGTCTTAGTTTTATTTAAAGAGAATGTAAATAAGGAAAATTGACGTTATATATCTGAATTTAAATACCATTAAAGAGAAATAAATAATTTAAAAACTATCAAAAAAACTTACGAACGCCACCAATAATTTTCTACATTTGGCTCGTTCAGATTTAGGATTTCACCCATTTGCGGTGTGCTAATGCCTAAATCTTTTTGCTTAGCTAAACCGACAATACGTTCAAACGGGTCATCCCAAGCATGAAGCGCCAAGTCAAAAGTCCCATTGTGCACAGGCAACAAATGACGACCTTTTAAATCGATATGTGCTTGTAAAGTTTGCTCTGGTTGCATGTGAACATCGGGCCATTCTGGGTCATAAGCTCCAGTTTCAATCATGGTGAGATCGAAGGGCCCATATCGATTTCCGATTTCTTTAAAGCCATCAAAATATCCCGTATCACCGCTAAAAAATACACGTAGATCATTATCAATAATTACCCACGATGCCCACAACGTTGCATTACTGTCACTCAAGCTTCGACCCGAAAAATGATGGGCAGGGGTGGCAACCAGTTCTAAACCATCAATATGTGTCGTATCCCACCAGTCGAGTTGTTGAACTTTTTCTGCTGCAATACCCCATTTAATCAGGGCATCACCCACACCAAGCGGTGTTATGAAATGCTCAACTTTGTCTTTAAGTTGCATAACTGCATGGTAGTCCAAGTGGTCGTAGTGGTTATGCGACAAAATCACGCCTTTAATTGGCGGTAGTTCGGCAATGCTGATTGGCGGTTGGTGAAAACGTTTTGGCCCAATCCACTGAAAAGGCGATGCGCGCTCCGAAAAAACAGGGTCAGTTAGCCAAAACTCATCGCGCAATTTTAACAATATGGTCGAGTGCCCCAGACGAAAGAGAGAGCGGTCAGGTGCACTAAGAAGTTGTTCTTTCGACAAGCTTAAAATAGGAATTTGTTTGTTTGGAACTGTGTCTTTCGGTTTGTTAAATAGAAACTTCCACATCAACTGAAGCGACTTACCAAAAGAAGGCTTGTGCTGGTTCGGACGTGTATTTCTAAATTTGCCATCGTGTTGCTGTGACGGCATTAAGGGAGAAGGCAAGTCTGTTGTGTTTGAAATAGTCATCTTGTTTTTCCTTTAGTGGAATAAACCTATATGTGCAAATAAGAACTTTAAGAGTACTTATTAATGAGTATTTACTCACTCATTAATTGGTTCAAAAATAAGGACGCCGTAGGTCCTTATCTTTTATTTATATTGAAACTGCATGCCAAAATGCTTCAAAACCCGATTTGCGATAACGCTCGGTTTGAGAAGGGTCTTGGGCAATAAAATTCAGTGTGACTTCCGCAAGTGCCCCCAAAATTGAAGCAATAAATAACGGTGGGTAATCACGTAGTGTTCCACTATTAATATGTTCTTGAATATTTTGGGTCAAATCGCAAAAGGTTTGCATACCAATTTGTTTGCTTTGCTCGGTAATTTGTTCAGAGGTTGAAAGCTGTGCCATTACTTTGCGTTTGAGTGGAGCTTCTAAACTCCAGTCCAAATAGCTTTGCCAAATATGAGACATTTGTGTTTGCAAATCGGAGTGAGCAGGGTAATTGAGAATCATGACCTGACGTAGTTCAGCTTTTAGTGAAAGATAGAGCTGATTAAGCAACTCTTCTTTACTACTAAAATAGGTAAATAAAGTACCTTCTGCTACACCAGCGACTTTGGCAATTTTTGAGGTAGACGCACGTTCGCCAAGCTCTGCCAATGTTTCAATAGCAGCACTTAAAATTGCATTACGTTTATCTTCACTACGAGGACGAGCCATACACAAATATATTAATTGAGTGATTACTCAATCATACATAAAAATAGCAAGACAGCAAGATATATTTTGTAGGGCAGAACTAAGAATCCGATAAATTAATACCTGAAAAGTTATAAAATACATCTGGAATAGATTATTAATCTTAAAAGAAAATTAGGTAAAAGATATGTCCTTATTTGAAGAATGCAAAAATGCGCTCAAAAATGATTTTCAAATTATTAGTGATATAGACGTAGAAGATGTTTATACGAAGTTGAATATGTATCCTATAAAACAAAACTATATTTTATGGAAAAATATAGATTTCAAAGATTTTGATGACATGGATGAGTTGTTAGAAAGCATGCAAACAATTCACAATGAAAATGTCTATGTTGTTGCAGATGATCAGAATATTCCAGTCTTTACTTCTAAGCTGAAATCAATAATTGAAAATATATACGACGTTATGGCTTTGTGCCCTAAAGTTTTTATTTTTAATGAAACTATCCTATTAGAACCACTTTTTCCAATTTATACCGTTAGAGTAGCTTTTAAGCCTAACTTAAATAAATCTCATACTTAAGGATATTCTTAAGTATGTAATTAAATGAAAAACAATAATTAATTAAATATTTTCTAGCCAATTTCACATTGACACCTTAAATATTGCAGATTACCATTTGCGGGCTGGCCTACATTGCCAGTCGGTTTTGACGGACCGATGATCGACCACATCAGATTATTCCTTCTGAGGAATAGTTTCATGTGTGCACACCTCGTTCCCTCCCGTAGCGGTAGGACGGGAGTGGGACACTTTCGAGTGTGCTGGATGTCGAACCCAGTCCGTCAACCCACTTCCGTTCTGCCACCATAATTTATAATGCTTTGGCAGAACTCCCAATAAAAAGGAGTTGGCTTTGCACATTCATTATTTCTTGGCAGCCTTTGCCAAAAGCTATATCGACACAACTTAACCCATCTTTAAACGGTTTGATGGCCTTTAAGCTTGTCGAACTTTAAATCATTTCGTTTAAAAACTTAGCAACAATAAAACTTGAGATGTGCCAAGCACAGTCTTTATGGCTTTGCTATGCCTTTTTTTACCCTTAAAAGGGTCAAGGCTTTTTATATCTCATTTATATACAACAAAAATTTATTTTATAACGGTAAAACTATGCCACATTCAGATCTTCCATTTCGTGCTTTAAGCGTGCTTCATTCTGCAAGATATCTTTTTAATAAACATGGCTTTCACAATGTCGGGGTAGACCGAATTATTGAAGCAGCAAAAATCCCGAAAGCCACGTTTTATAATTATTTTCACTCAAAAGAACGTCTTATCGAAATGAGTCTGACCTTTCAAAAAGATGGTTTAAAAGAAGAATTACTTTCAATTATTTATGTTCAAAAAGACTTAACGCTAGTTGAAAAACTTAGGAAAATATACTTTTTACATGCCGATTTAGAAGGGCTATATCATTTGCCGTTTAAAGCTATTTTTGAAATTGCGAAAACACATCCAAAGGCATATCAGGTCGTAATTGACTATCGAAACTGGTTGATCAAGGAAATTTATAATCTGCTTTTAACAACCAATGTAAATGCTTCAAAACAAGATGCGCACATGTTTTTGTTTGTGATTGATGGCGCGATGGTTCAGCTTTTAGACCCGAGTAAACCAGATGAACGGGAGAGGTTGCTTGAGTATTTTTTGTTGGGGTTGGGGTGAGAGAAAAGCATTTTAATCTATGAATCTAAAATAAAATTTGTTTTATCAAGTAGTCAATGTAATTTCTATTTTTAGAAAATTCAAATAACTGCATCTTTATTAGTCATATATTTTTATCTTCAATCATAAAATTTACAATGAAAGGAAATGTCACATGAAGTAGGTAGCCTTATAATGATAAGTATGTAAATGTAAAAATGAATCATATTAAAGAATGGACAATTAATATGGCTAATCAAAAAAATGATCAACACCGGCAACAAGAGATTGATCAAGATCGCCAAAATAAACAGCAAGATCAACAATTCGAGCAAAACCAACAGGATCAACAACAGCAACAAAACCACCAATACCAACACCATATACCAAATCAACAACGACAACAAAACGTGAAAGATCAGAAAGATATACAGCGGCAAAAAGATCAGCAAAACTGATAAAACTATCGCAAATGTATAAAAAACCTCAATATCTCATTGAGGTTTTTTTATACGTATTTAAGCCTATTTCTTGTAGCAGAAAGCATCCTATAAATATCATGATTTTTTATTTAAGGAATATCCTTATTGGTCAATCAATTATTTCAAAATATGGTGGGAGCTGGAGACGGCGAGCTTGATCATTCTGGATTAATTCGTGAGTTAGAGAGGATGAATCATTTACCTCTTTGATTTTATAAAGCTACTACGAATGGTCGAGTAATTAAGATCTTTAATGATTTGACCATTCGTAGTGTTTTTTATTTAAATAAATGCTCAAAGTTCAGCAATATTATTTAAAACGACTTTCCCTTTTGCTCGTCCAGTATTTACATATTGGAGCGCTTCTTTAATTTGAATAAAGTCATAGATTTGGTCAACTACGGGTTTAATTTTTCCAGCTTCGACCAATTCGGAAATTTTTGAGAGCTGCTGTCCATTTGGCTGCATAAATAGAAATGAATAGGTAACGCCACGTTTTTTTGCTTTATGTCGGATTGACCAGCTTAGAAGCGGGATAACACATTTTAGAAAACGGTTCAGATTAAATGCTTCTGTAGTAGCTTGATCGGGTGGACCTGCAAGACTGATAAGTCGCCCACCACGTTTAAGTACATTGACTGATTTCTCTAAGGCTTTTCCACCTTGCGTATCTAAAACCACGTCATAGTCTTTAAGTTCTTGCTCAAAATCTGTCGTTTTATAGTCAACAATGATGTCGGCACCCAACTCTCTAACCCAACGAGCGTTTTTACCACTTGTTGTAGTTGCAACAATAGCCCCTAACGATTTGGCAAGTTGAATTGCGATTGAGCCAACACCACCTGAACCTGCATGAATCAGTACTTTTTGTCCTGGCTGAACTTTTGCCATTTCAACCAGAGCTTGCCATGCTGTTAATGTAACTAAAGGTAAAGAGGCCGCCTGCTCCATAGAAAGATTTTGAGGTTTAAGTGCAAGTGAAGACTGTTGAACCACAGTGTATTCAGCAAAAGCGCCATTTAAATCTGTCTTGGCATAGACTTCATCTCCGGCTTTAAACTGAGTAACGTTCGATCCAACTTCTACGACTGTACCTGCAAAATCATTGCCTAATATGAAAGGAAACTTCAGTGGCAGAATTGCTTTAAGTTCACCCTCTAAAACTTTTAAGTCGAGAGGGTTAATACTTGCAGCATGAACTTTAACAAGCACAGCGTCTGCTGTCAGTGGTGGTTGAGATTGTTCATTGAGCTGTACGTCATCAATGTTGCCATAACGGCTAATGTAGGCTGCTTTCATTTGAAACCTCTATTTCTCGAAATTATTTTTAAAGTTTTATAGGCTTGGGTTTGTTCTAAACTTTCAAGCTGCGGTGAATTAATTTGTCAAAGATCTTTGCAGGTGCAAATCGTCTTAACGCTTTTAAGCTTTTTGCAGTTTTTCCTGCTGTGTAGCGTGCTACGACCTGTTGGCTTTGAATGACGGTTAAAATTGTATTAGCAACCACACTCGGGTCATCTGACTTATTAATTGAATTAATCATTTGTTTATGTAGCTTTTCACGCGTTTGATCGTAAAAAGAAATTTTATTGTCTGCTTCGAGTAAGTTTACTCCCAAAGACGTATTGGTGTAAGCAGGTTCAATAAGTGATACACGAATACCTTGAGATCTTAATTCGTGATCTAAAGATTCAGAGTAACCTTCAAGTGCATGTTTTGAAGCAGCATATAGTGCGCCAAAAGGCAGAGGTAAAAGCCCAAGAATTGAACTGATATTTAAGATCAATCCTGATTTTTTCTGGCGCATATGTGGTATCACTGCACGAGTCATTCGAACCGCACCAAAAAAATTGGTATCAAAAATAGCCTGTGCTTGTTGCATTGAGCTTTCTTCGGCACCAGCAGGCGCTATTGCAAACCCAGCATTATTAATTAAGACATCAATTTTTCCTTCAGTTGCTATTACTTTCTCAACGGCTTGTGCAACTGAATTGTCTTGATTTACGTCTAACTCAATAAGATGGAATTTGTATTTTGATGAATCTTTTGCTTGTCGGCTTGTGCCATAAACAATAAATCCAGCCTCATGTAAAAGGTTTGCTGTTGCTAAACCAATACCAGAAGATGCGCCTGTAATTAGAACTACTTTACCAGTCATACCATTTTTTCCAATTTGAAGGTGTTCGCTATTCAGTTTCACCTTGATATTTTCATCATAATCTAAAAACAAAATAGTTACTACTAAAATGATAGTGACTTTTATCGAATTTATTTCTAGTTTTTATTGGCTCATACGATTTTCAAACCAATTTCAAAATTAATGGAGAAAGAAATTGCATACAAAAAATAAAAGCTCTGCAAATTATTCACCAACCTTAAAGCTCAATGTCGATGGAACTTTATTTACTTATCGTGAATTTGGGAAAAAGAAGGCACACCAATTATTCTGCTAAATCATTTTAGTGCTGTAATTGATGATTGGGATCCTAGAGCCATTGATGGGATTGCTAAAGAAAAGTGGGGCATCATCTTTGACAATCGGGGTGTTGGTGGTTCACAAGAAAAAACCCTAACTACTGTTCAAGCAATGGCTGATGATGCGATTGAATTTGAAACGCGTGGTTTAGTTTTATTAATTATTTACCCAGACGCGGGTCATGGAAGTATTTTTCAATATCATTCTGACTTTGTGGGAAAGGTAATTCAGTTTTTAGAATAACTTCAATATTGTATAAAATGA
The DNA here is from genome assembly GCF_031799005.1 of Acinetobacter sp. V102_4. Taxonomy (NCBI): domain Bacteria; kingdom Pseudomonadati; phylum Pseudomonadota; class Gammaproteobacteria; order Moraxellales; family Moraxellaceae; genus Acinetobacter; species Acinetobacter sp. V102_4. Next base: position 129,638 of record NZ_JAVQNR010000037.1, read on the forward strand.
TGCCTCGGTTGACATCATTTTATATAGCTAGCTTTATACGATATTCTTTGAATTCCAGATAGTTAGAGCTTTATTTGCCGCATTTTCTGCTATTTGTGCTTCTGCGCCTAATCCAACTATTAGATTAATACACATTGGAATTAGAATTTCGGTGGTTGGATTAGGGCAACTAGTAAAGTGTTGCCCAAGCTCTAACATAATAAATCCATGCAGTGCACTCCATAACTGTGCCGCCATCACATCAGGGTCAATGTCTCGAATATATTTTGCTTCTATCAGATTGACACATTCTTGACGTAAGTATGAATAAGAATTTTTAAATGCTTCTGTACTTTCATTGGCTGAAGCTTCACTTCTCCGAAGTGGTGTGTATCGTCCCTGAATAGACAAGCCAAACATCAAATCATAAAGATGCGGATTAGCCATAGCAAAATTTCGGCATTCTAAAGCCATTAAACACATGTTTGTCATTGGCTCGTCTGTATTTTCTATACTTTTAAATAAACGAGCTTGTTGGGTAAATCCTTCGTCAGCTATGGCTTGCAGCAGCTCAGGCACCCCGCCAAAGTGAGTATAAACACCCATAGTGGACTGACCTGCTTCTAAAGCAACAGTTCTCGCTTTAATTTGAGAAGGACCTTGGTTTTCGATTATTCGCATTGCTGCTTCTAATAAACGTGTACGAGGACTTTTTTTTTCCATAACAAAGTTATTGCGCAATAAAAATAACATTGTTATATTAAACCATAACAATGTTATTGTTAATGCTTAGTAGCTACTAATTTCATATTTTTTAAATAAAAGTTAAGCAAAGCTGAACGGATTCTTCCAGCGAGATATCGAGCTTAGAGACATAAAATGTGGTGACTAGGATTGCATCATGAAGATACTTAAATGTGCTGTTTTGTCAGCAGTAGCAATAAGTTTAGCGGCCTGTAGTCATTATTCTCAGTCGTTAAATACAAGTAATAGCAAGGCTAATGTTAGTCAAATAAAGAAGGGTTCTGAAATGATTAATAGTGAAATACAGAGAAAGCACATTAAATTGGAAACTCATGACAATGTGCTCATTGCTCACTTAGATGGTGGTCCTTATCAGTTAATGGGACTAGATATGGCTGAAGAGTTATCTGAACTATTAGATGACCTTGAAAAAAAGCATACCTCTGTTGAGGCAGTAATTTTTACTGGGGATCATCCAGATTATTTTATTGCCCATGCTGATGTCCGTTGGTTGCAAGAAGGTGGAGCTAGTATTCCAAAGCTAGGGCTAAAAACTTCTTCTTTAGTTGCACGTACATCTAAAAGTATTCGAGGAGTTCCAGGCTTAGAGCAGTTAGCGGAACTTACCCCTTTAGATGGTGGTATGCAATTAGATAAATTGCATGAAACTTTTTTACGAATGAATAGAAGTGGTGTGATTTTTATCGCAGCATTAAATGGCTCTGCTCTGGGTTTGGGTAGCGAGTTTGCACAAGCCTGTGACATCAGAATTATGGCTGATGGCAATTATGTGATTGGCCAACCTGAAGTCTTACTGGGTATTAATCCAGGAGGTGGTGGGACTCAGCGATTAACGAGATTAGTGGGAACTCATCGAGCGTTAATGATGATGCTTGAAGGAAAACCTGTATCTCCAAAAGTTGCGTTAGAAATTGGCTATGTAGATGAAGTCGTGCCTAAAGATCAGTTGATCGATAAAGCTTTAGAGCGAGCAATTTATTTGAGTAAACGTCCTAAAACAGCACGCGCTGCAATTAAGCGTGCGGCATATTTTGGTGGGTCGGAAACATTAGAAGAAGGTCTGCATAGAGAGCGAACTGAATTTATTCATATATCCCCAACAGAGACAGCACAAAAGCTCATGAAAGGCTATTTAGAGCAAACCGATCAACGTAAAAAATTACCTTTCTATGATGCTGAAGTATTTCAAGAAACTTTAAAGAGTGGCTCACTTCCATTAGCGTCTGAAGGAAATAAAAAATGAATAAAAATCAAGTAAATGCTTCTAAGTATCAGGTTGTTAAAGAAGATATTCGTTTTGATTCAGGTGAAACTTATTGTTCTGCATGGCTATTTTTACCTAAAGGGGTAACCAAACCTCCTGTAGTTGTGCTTGGGCATGGTATCGGTGCAATCCGAGAAATGAGATTAGATGCTTTCGCAGAACGTTTCGCCCAAGCGGGTATTGCTGCTTTAGCCTTTACCTATCGATATCTTGGCGACAGTGGTGGTGAACCTCGTCAACTCATGTCTGTAAATCGCCAATTAGATGATTGGGAAGCAGCTTTAAAATTTGTAAAAAGCTATCCGTCGCTTGATGGTGAACGTGTAGGAATTTGGGGAAGTTCTTTCGGTGGAGGGCATGCAATTACTATTGCGAGCAGACATCCAGAACTTAAAGCCGCAATTGCACAGTGTCCGTTCACAGATGGTTTAGCTTCAGCGTCTGCACTAGGTTTAAAAGATACCTTAAAAGTAATTCCAGTAGTAACCAAAGATTTATTTGCAAAACTATTTGGATTGCCGCCAGTCATGGTGCCAATTGCAGCTCCTCCGGGACAGCCCGCTCTTATGAACGCTCATGATGCGTTAGAGGGCTATCTAGCATTAATGCCAGAAGGCGTCGAATTCGTAAACCACTTAACCGCAAGAATTATTCCAGAAATTCTAAGATATCGACCTGGATTAGTCGCCTCTAAAATCCAAAGCCCAATACTATTTTGTGTTAGTGATACCGATACGGTTACACCAGCAGGTCAGACTTTAAAACTAGTTAAAGATGCTCCACGTGGTGTTATTAAGCGTTATGAAGCTGGGCATTTTGATTTTTATACAGGTGAGGCTTTTGAGCAATTGGTTAACGATCAAACTCAATTCCTTAAGCAAAATTTCAATTAACTTGCTGTGATTTCATCTAGATTTGTAAAGGAACTACTATGCAATTTACTATGCTTTCTAAATTAAGGGCAGAGGAAGCCCCAAATGCTCACTGCATTTCTGACTCGAACATTTCTTTAACTAATTATGAGTTTCATAAAGCTGTTCTTCGAGCAGCTGGCACAATGAATAGCCAAGGTATTTGTGAGGGTGACGTCGTCGCACTTATGCTACCAAATCAAGTTGAATTTGTTGTTGCCATGTTCGCCGCATGGTATTTAGGAGCTGCTATAACTCCAATTAATCCTATGCTTACGCACAAAGAAGCAAATCATCAGTTAAAGGATTCAGGAGCAAAACTATTCATCAATTTAACAGGTGAGAAAATTGATAATAATGTCTCTTCAATAGCTGTGACTATGCTCAAGCATGGTGATGAGTTTCAACATGCCCCAGTTGTTAATCCTGAGGCATTGGCTTTATTAATATATACAAGTGGTACAACGGGTTTACCAAAAGGAGTCATGTTAGATCATTCAAATATTGTGGCTATGACAGAAATGGGGCGTGAGGGATTACAAATATCAGAAAAAGATCACTGCCTTTTGATTTTACCTTTATTCCACGTCAATGGAATTGTTGTGAGTATTCTTGTTCCTCTTGCTTCTGGTGGCCGTGTAACGATACGTCAAAGATTTGATATAGAAACTTTCTTTTCTGATATAGAGCATTTGCAACCGACTTATTTTTCAGCTGTGCCCACTATTTACGCAATGTTATATGCATTACCTAAAGAGGTTGTGCCAGACGTATCTAGTTTACGTTATGGCGTTTGTGGAGCAGCACCAGCTTCAGCTGATTTACTTATTAATTTTGAAAAGAGATATGGTTTTCCAATAGTAGAAGCATATGGCTTATCAGAAGGTACGTGTGGCTCTACATTAAATCCAGTGAATGGTATCAGAAAAGCTGGAACGGTAGGGTTGCCATTACCCGGTCAAAAAATAGCTATAGCTGATTTTAATGGAAGACATTTACCTGTAGGTGAAATCGGGGAAGTGTTGATTCAAGGTAAAAACGTTATGCGGGGTTATCTGAATAAACCAGAAGAAACAGCCAAAACGGTTGTAAATGGTTGGCTACACACAGGTGATATAGGTCGAATTGACGATGAGGGATATCTTTCAATTGTTGGGCGATTAAAAGAAATGATTATTCGCGGGGGCGAAAATATTTATCCAAAAGAAATTGAAGATACATTGCTTGAGGTATCCGAAGTTTTTGAAGCGGCTGTGATTGGTGTTTCTGATGAAAAATGGGGTGAAGTAGTTTGGGCGTTTATATCCCTTAAGCCTAATGCCGAATGTTCAATTGATCAAATAAATCAGTATTGTAAGCAGCATTTGACTCGTTATAAGCAACCAGAAAAAGTGATTGTTCTTCCGACTCTTCCCAAAAATGCAGTTGGTAAAATTGATAAACCTAAGCTTCGTGGGCTATATCAAGTTCAGGGAGCATAAAATGTCGAAATTACTAAATATCGTCATGCACCTAAAAAATGGGTTGTCTAAAAGATAACAAGCTAGAGTGAGGAATTATTATGCGAAACACTTCTTCTGACAGCCCATTATTTGATTACGACTGGGTGGTTATAGGTTCTGGTTTTGGTGGTAGCGTATCTGCCTTACGCTTAGCTGAAAAAGGCTATCGAGTTGCCGTATTAGAGCGTGGAAAACGTTATAAAGATGAGGACTTGCCTAAATCGACTTGGCAACTCAGTAAATTTTTATGGGTACCTTCAATTGGATGGAAAGGAATCATGCGAATGAAGATTTTTCGCCATGTTTTTTTTCCTAGTCAATCTGCTGTTGGTGGCGGTAGTACAGTTTACGGTGGAGTTCTCTATCGGGCTAGACCAGAGTTCTTCAAAAATCCTCAGTGGAATCATCTTAGTGGTGATTGGCAACAGGTTTTAACGCCATTTTATGATAAAGCCGAATATATGCTGGGCGTAGAGACAATTAAATTTGATTCCACAAATCAAAATATTGCAAAAGAAATGGCAGCTCATTTTGGTTGTAGTGATGGATTTAAGCGTGCACCGACAGGTATTTTTTTTGGGGAGCCAGATAAAAAAGTGCCTGATCCTTATTTTGGAGGGGAAGGTCCAGAGCGTACAGGATGTATTCGCTGTGGAGCATGTATGGTTGGTTGTCGAGTCGGAGCAGTAAACTCATTAAGTAAAAATTATTTATGGTTTGCTGAAAAGAAAGGTGTTCAAATTTTTCCAGAACATCAAGTCACTGATATTAAACCTTTAAATGCATCAGATGGAAGTGATGGCTATCGCGTTACAGTTCAAACAAAAGGGCTGTTCTTTACTAAAAAAATTACGTTTACGACTAAAGGTGTCGTGTTTGCAGGAGGCGCACTGGGAACTAATGAATTATTAGCCAATTGTAAATTGAATGGTTCACTACCGAATATCAGCAATAAATTGGGACAATTGGTGCGTACCAATAGTGAATCTGTGCTTAATGTAAGATTGCCCAAAGATCTAAAAACGTGGAATGACGTTACTGCAAGTAGCAGTGTACATATTGATCAAAACACACATATTGAGTTTTTGACCTATGGGCGACATGCGGACTTTATGAGTTTGATGTATACCGTTTTAGTGGGTAACGGAAATAGATTAACACGCCCACTCAAATGGTTGTGGCAAATTGTGCGGCATCCAGCACAATGGCTGAAAACAGTGTCACCTATTGGGTGGAGTCAGCACATGATTACGTTGTTGGTCATGCAATCTTTAGATAACTCAATCCAATTTTTACCTAAAAAGCGTTGGTTTGGTTCTGGATATAAATTAATCACTAAGCAGAATAGTGATAAGCCAAATCCAACATACATTGATATTGCAAATCAGGCTGCACAGTGGGTAGCTGATTATACAGGTGGTGTTGCGCAGAGTAATATTTTAGAAGCAATAGCTGATATCCCGACGACAGCACATGTTTTAGGTGGGGCTGTCATTGGAAAAGATGCTGCTCACGGTGTGATTGATCTTAATTTACAAATATTTGGATATAAAAACTTATTGGTTTGTGACGGATCAGCAATGCCAGCAAATCCTGGGGTAAATCCAGCTTTAACAATTACTGCTTTAGCTGAATATGCAATGTCTAAAGTAATAGAACCCTAGAGATATCCAACCTTTAAGTCTTGAACTGTTGATCAGTAATTTTAAGGGCTGTTTTGTGTATCAACACGAAGCAGTCCTTTTTTATTTCATTTAATTTTTACAAGAAATTCAACCAAATAATAGTTGGTACTAAAAAGATAGTGACAAAGGTAATTTATCAATATATAGTTAATATTAAATCGATACCTACTCTGTTTTTATCTTTTCTCTCTTTGAAAGATCACTCATAAAAACAGATGAATCAGATCAATGAATTAAATTTGAGGATCAGAGAAATGAATTTTTTATTAAATACAGTTGCTATGAGTTTGACGGCGATATCTATTTTTAGTGCTCCCTTAACTCAGGCCGAGACTGTGGAATCACTCTCTTTTAGCACCCCCTTAACTCAGGCAAATGAAGTGTCAAAAAACAGTGTTATCAATCAGCAAGCCGGTCAAAATCCCCAACTCAATACAAATTGGACAAATGTCCCAACTCAATTTATTAGTGCAGGTGGCGTTAACTTCGCTTACCGAGAATATGGTCAACAAAATGGTGGAACACCTGTCATTTTCTTAAACCATTTAGCTGCTGTACTAGATAACTGGGACCCACGAATTATTGATGGAATTGCGGCAAAACATCATGTTGTTGTGTTTGATAATCGCGGCGTCGGTGCTTCGACTGGTGAACCAGCAAAGTCAATTGAACAAATGGCAGATGATGCGATTACTTTCATTCAAGCAAAAGGCTTTAAGCAGGTTGATTTATTCGGCTTCTCGATGGGTGGCATGATTTCACAAGAGATTGTGCTAAAACAGCCGAATTTGGTTCGAAAAATGATTTTATCGGGAACTGGCCCTGCGGGTGGTACTGGAATTAGCACAGTCGGGCGAGTTTCTAATTGGGATTTAGTTCGTGGAATGGTGACTGGTCAAGACCCTAAGGTTTATCTTTTCTTCACTCGTACAGAAAATGGTAAAGCTTCTGCAAAAGCCTTTATTCAACGTATTAATGAACGTACTGAAAACCGTGATAAAGAAATTACCATTTCTGCCTATCGTGCCCAGCTCAAAGCATTAAAAAAATGGGGAAGTAAAAAACCTGCTGACCTTTCTGTGATTCAACAACCTGTTCTTGTTGCCAACGGTGATCATGACCGAATGGTGCCAACAGTAAATACTTATGATTTAGCAAAGCGATTACCAAATAGCTCACTTGTTATCTATCCAGATGCAGGTCATGGGGGAATATTTCAGTTTAATGAAGATTTTGTAAAACAATCACTTACATTCTTAGCTAAATAAGAACTTAAATTTAGGACTATGACCATGACAACAATTACACACCAAACAGCTGAGACCCAATTCATTGAAGTAGATGGAGCAAATTTTGCCTATCGTCGATGGGGTAATACAAATACAGAACAACCACCGCTATTTTTTCTTCAGCATTTCCGAGGTGGTTTAGACAATTGGGATCCGCTGATTACTGATGGTTTAGCGCAAGGGCGTGAAGTCATTTTGTTTAACGGTCGCGGCATTGCTTCATCTACTGGCCAGCCCCGTACTCGCATTGAAGATATGGCAGACGACGCGGCAGCAGTCATTCGTGCATTAGGCTTAAAGCAGGTTGACCTATTAGGCTTTTCACTGGGCGGGTTTCAGGCACAAGATTTAGTACGCCGCCACCCTGAACTCGTCAGAAAACTAATGCTTTTAGGTACAGGACCAAGAGGTGGCAAACCACGTGGAGATGATCCAGAAGTCGCTGCTTTGGTATTGAAGCATGCAACAACTGCTGTGCCTTCTGAAGAAAACTTCCTCTTTTTATTTTTCGGCCGATCTGAAGCTGCTATTCAGGCGGGTCATAAATTTTGGCAACGCCGCCATGAGCGTAAAAACCAAGATCCAGCAAGCTCAGTTGAAGTCATGCAGGCACAGATAGAAGCCAATATGCATTTTTTACCTAAACTTGATGAACAAGATCCTTTTGCGCATTTACGTGAGATTAAACAACCTACTTTCATTTTAAATGGTGTCGATGATGTGATGATTCCGACCATCAATGCATATCACATGGCACTTAACATTCCAAATGCTCAGCTATTTATTTATCCCGATGCAGGACATGGTGCCCAATTTCAGTACCCTGAACGCTTCGTAAAACATGCAATCCAGTTTTTAGATGAATAATGTCCATGAGTTCGGTCCATTCAGTTTGATGAATCAAGAAGATAAAAATGATGAAATTTAAATTATTGCTGTGGATGCTGACCAAGCTCATGCAGCGTGCTGTAAAAAAGAACCCGAAATGCGCAGCTTATGTGAAAGATAAAAATGTCATCTTTCAGATTCAAACAGCAAGTGGTGAAGGCCGCTATTTCGAAGTAAAAAACGGCAAGATTAACTCTTATTCAGGGCTAACCAAGTCACCAAGTTTTACCTTTACGTTTAAAACGGGTAGCAAGGGCTTCGCCGTGTTGTCAGCGAAAGACAGTGTAAACACTTTTTTAACTGCACTTAAAACACAAGACCTTGTCATTACCGGAAATTTTGTGGATGTGATGTGGTTTCAAAGTTTAGTGGACTTTATTCAACCCCATTCAAAACCCTCTTTAACTGTGTGAGATAAGCCATGACTCATCTGCAATTAAAAACGAATCTTTTGAATCAGCCTTTAACTTTACCGAATGGTGTCATCATTCCAAACCGGTTAGCGAAGGCTGCAACCAGTGAAACTTTAGCCAGCTATTCAAATAATCCAAACGAAAAACATGTTCGGCTATATCAGTGTTGGGCCGCATCAGGGATTGGGATGATCATAACTGGCAACATTATGATTGACCGCAAAGCCTTAGGTGAGGCTGGCAATGTGGTGGTTGAGGATGAGCGTGATTTTGCAATTTTACAGAAATGGGCAAAAACCGTGACCGAACAAGGTTCTCAATTGTGGGCACAGTTAAATCATCCGGGAAAACAATCACCGAAAGGATTAAATGTACGGAACATTTCTGCATCGGCAGTGCCATTTGGTGCAGAAATGCAGTCTTTATTTGCAACACCTGATGAAGCAACATACGAAGAGATTTTAGAAATTATTCAGCGTTTTGGTCGTAGCGCTGCGATATGTAAAAAGGCTGGATTTAGTGGAGTTGAGATTCACGCTGCGCATGGTTATCTGATTAACCAGTTTTTGTCACCTTTGCACAATTTAAGAAATGATGAGTGGGGTGGTACACCAGAAAAACGTCGCCGTTTCTTGATGGAAGTTTATGCAGAGATCCGAAAACAAGTCGGTAAAGAGTTTCCTATCGCGATTAAGCTTAACTCGGCAGACTTTCAAAAAGGCGGGTTTACCGAGCAAGACTCGTTAGAAACAATTCAGGCATTAGCGAATGCAGGCATTGACCTGATTGAAATATCGGGTGGTACTTACGAATCTGGTGTAGCCAAAGCTCCACAAAAAGCATCGACAATCGCACGCGAAGCTTTCTTTATTGATTTCGCAGAAAAAGTGAGAACACTTGTTAAAACGCCATTGATGGTAACAGGTGGATTCCGAACTGTAGAAGGTATGGATCAAGCTTTGCAGTCACATGCATGTGATGTCATTGGAATTGCAAGACTTATGGCAATTGAACCTGATGTACCCAAATCTTTACTGGCAGGAAAAAATGGTTTTCAGTCAGTGCAACCCATCAAAACTGGCATCAAAAAAATTGATAGTCTGGGGATTATGGAAGTACTTTGGTATACCCAACAACTCAAACGGATTGGTAAAGGTAAAGAGCCGAAACCTAAAGAAAGTGGGTTATGGGCATTTATTAAATCAGTTTTACTCAGTGGTTGGGGAACCTATGCAACCAAACGTAGCCGAGCAAAATAACCAATTTACTTTACATCAGGCCAATAAAAAGCACTCTAACTGAGTGCTTTTTTATATTTATATTATTCGCTTTTCAGACGAATAGGGCGAGTGCCAATTTCAGCTCCCGTCATTTGGTCTAACACAATAGGTTTTATTTCAGTACCTTGTTCTGCATCAAGGAAAGTCACCATTTTTTCAGGCTGTTCATAAGGTTTGTATTTTCGACCCCATGCGCCAATTACAAATAAAACAGGTAAGAAGTCTTTGCCTGCTTGAGTTAATACATACTCTTCACGCGGTGGGTGTTCAGAATATTGTCTTTTTTCAAGTAAGCCTTCATCTACCAACACAGACAAACGTTTTGTTAGCATTGTAGGTGCAATACCTAAACTTTTACGAAACTGATCAAAACGAGTGAAACCCGCATGAGCATCTCGTAATATCAACATGCTCCACGCATCACCGAGCACAGAAAGGCTTCTGGCGATTGGGCAGACTTCTAGATTGCTATTTTTACTCATATCGAATTAATAAACTCAACAGTAACTACTAAAACAATAGTAACACAAAGTAGCGAATTAAGCGAGTTTGAATACTAAATATACAATAATAACTCTATGTCCAGAGTCAATTTTGAACTATGTCTGCACTAGGCTGACTTTCTAATAACTTGGATAAATTATTTTCAAGCCAAGTAGTTAAATCAAAAAGTCGTTCGGAAGCCTCACGTCCAAAGTCTGTTAATTGATAATCTACACGAGGCGGTATTTCTGCATAATCCTGACGTACGATAAAACCATCGTGCTCAAGCGTTTTTAAGGTTTGTGCCAGCATCTTTTCACTAATGCCATCAATAATTTTCTTTAACTCATTAAAACGCAGACGTTGATCTCGAAGTGCAACTAAAATCAAGACACTCCAACGGCTCGTGAGAGTTAATAAAATTTTTCGAGAGGGACAATCTGCAGCAAAAACATATCCTTTCATCGCGTACCACCTTCATTACAAAAGTTTACATTTGTTTCTAAACTTACTTTTAGGTAAGTACTTACTTTTAGTAAGTTAAGGTACTACGATGATTGGAATATATCAACTACATCAGATGGAGATCATCATGCGTATTGCAGTTACTGGTGCATCAGGTCAACTCGGCCAATTGGTTATTTCTCAATTACTCGAACGGACTGACGCAAAAAATATTGTGGCATTAGTCCGCAGCCCTGAAAAAGCAGCAGACTTAAGCGCAAAAGGGGTAGAGGTTCGTGCTTTTGATTATGTTCAAGATGCAGATAAACTTTCAGCACAATTGGCTGGTATTGATAAGCTTTTATTAATCTCGTCAAATGAAATTGGTCAACGTACAGTACAACACCAAAATGTGATTAATGCGGCAAAGCGTGCAGACGTAAAATTTATTGTTTACACAAGTTTATTAAACGCAGATACATCACCACTTCTATTAGCACAAGAACATGTTGAAACTGAAAAATATTTAAAAAAATCGGATATCCCATATACGCTATTACGTAATAACTGGTACAACGAAAACTATGCAATGGGGCTTGTGCAAGCAGTTGAGCATGGCAAAATTTTTGGGGCAACGCATCATGGCAAAATAGCATCTGCTTCACGCTTAGACTATGCGACTGCTGCCGCTGTGGTATTAACGAAAGAAGGACATGAAAATAAAGTTTATGAACTAGCAGGTGATACGAGTTATACCCTTGATGATGTTGCAAAATGGGCAAGTGAAATTAGTAAAAAAGAAGTAATTTACCAAGACCTACCAGAAGAGGAATATAAAGCACTCTTGGTACAATTGGGTATACCAGAAGGGTTTGCTGGCATCTTGGCAGATTCAGATGAAGGCGTATCTAAAGGCGGCTTGTATAGTGATAGCAAAGATCTACATCAGTTAATTGGTCGTGCCACTACCAGTATGCAAGAGACGATTAAAGAATTCTTGTCTTAAATGATTAATGCTTTATACATAAAGCCCTCTATCTAATAGAGGGCTTTTATTCTTTTAAACGTCAGGAAATTACAGTAGATCTCATATAAATTGTGGCTAAGTTTATAGAGTATCTTTGGTCATTTCGCCATTAACCAGCCTTAAAATCTGCAACGGGTTACTGTCTTTTAAGGCTTCCGGTAATAAGCTTTGCGGATAGTTCTGGTAACACACAGGACGTAAATAACGGTCAATTGCCAAGGTTCCAACCGAGGTGCCCCTTGCATCTGAAGTTGCTGGATATGGGCCACCATGTACCATTGCATCACAGACTTCCACACCCGTTGGATAACCATTTAAAAGCAAACGACCAGCCTTTTCTTCGAGCACCGGAACCACATCTGCAAACTCGGTTAAATCGGCTTCGTCGGCAATTAAAGTCGCTGTAAGCTGACCATTCATGCTTTGTAATGCCTGAATGAGTTGGGCTTTATCTTCAACTCCAATAATGACAGTTGCTGGCCCAAAGATTTCTTCTTGCAGAAGCTGGTCACCCGCCAGTAAAAGCTCAACATCAGCTTTAAACAATTGTGGCTGTGCCTGATTACCTTGTTGGGCTTGACCTGACAAGTGCTCAATGCCTTGATGCTCGGTTAAATGCTCAAGACCTGCCGCGTAGCTTTTTAAGGTTCCGGCATTGAGCATGGTTTGAGCAGGTTTGCCACCCATAATATTGGTCAGGTTAGTAATGAGCTGAGTAAACTCGGCTGATTTAATTCCCAAGATTAAACCCGGATTGGTACAGAACTGACCACAACCTAGAACGACTGAATCTGCCAAGTCCTGTGCTATTTTTTCACCACGGTTTTTTAATGCTTCTGGCAACATCAGCATTGGGTTAATGCTCGACATTTCAGCAAACACGGGAATCGGCTGTGGGCGGGCTGCTGCCGTGTCACATAAAGCTCGGCCACCGCGGAGTGAACCGGTAAATCCAACTGCCTGAATTAAGGGATGCTTAACCAGTGGTTCACCCACACCATTACCATAAATCATGTTAAATACACCTTTAGGCATATTTGATTTTTCTACTGCACGTTCAATTGCCTGAGCGACAAAGTCTGCTGTCGCCATATGTCCGCTATGGGCTTTAACCACCACAGAACAACCTGCGGCGAGTGCAGAAGCAGTGTCCCCACCAGCGGTTGAAAAGGCCAATGGAAAGTTACTTGCACCAAATACTGCAACAGGTCCAACACCAATTTTAATCTGGCGTAGGTCTGGACGAGGCAGAGGCTGACGCTCTGGCAAAGCGGTATCAATACGGGCACCTAAGAAATCTCCACGGCGCAACACTTTGGCAAACAAACGCATTTGTCCACTGGTACGGCCACGTTCACCTTGTAAACGTGCAAGTGGCAAAGCGGTTTCTTGCGAAACGATCTCTAGAAAATCTGTTCCTAAGGCATCGAGTTCATCAGCAATATTTTCTAAAAAGGTTGCACGCTGCTCAGGTGAAGTGTGGCGATAAGTCTTAAATGCTTTACTCGCTGCTTCACAGGCCTGATTGACCTCTTGTTCGGTTGCATGGTGAAACTCAAAAGTCAGAGATTCGCCAGTTGTTGCATTCACACTTTTTAATAAGTTTGCACTTTGTGCACTGCGTGAACCGCCAATAAAGTTGTGTCCAATGATGGTCATAACGAATATCCTGAAAATTAATGAGAGTGTCTTGGAAGATTATTTTGGTTGACTACACGCATGTATAAAGTTGCTGGCTCTAAACAACCACCAGTAGATAGTTGACCTACCATGTTGCGATACATTTCTTGCCAAGGGGTTTGAGATGCAGAGACAGTGGGTTTCCATTCTTGACGGCGTTTTTCTAACTCCTCATCAGAAATGAGTACATTGACTGAACGATTGTTCAAATCAATGCGTAGACGGTCATTGGTTTTTAATAAAGCAATTCCACCGCCCACAGCTGCTTCGGGTGACATATTTAAAATAGAAGGGCTGGCAGATGTCCCACTTTGACGGCCATCTCCTAAGCAAGGCAGTGAGTCAATTCCTTTTTTAATTAACTCTGCTGGTGGGGCCATATTTACAACTTCCGCACTGCCCGGATAACCGACCGTACCTGCACCTCGAATCACCAAAATACAACGTTCATCAATTTCTAAAGCTGGGTCATTAATTCGTGCGTGATAGTCTTCGGGACCTTCAAACACAATTGCTTTTGCTTCAAAACTATTTTCACTATTTGGGTCAGATAAATACGTTTTCTTAAATGCTTCACCCACGACTGACATTTTCATAATGGCACTGTCAAAGAAATTGCCGCTAAGCACAATAAAACCCGCACCATGTTTAAGTGGTTGTTCATATGGGAAAATGACATCTGCATTTGAGGTTTTTGCATTTTTAGCAATTTCACCTATTGTTTTCCCGCTGACCGATGCACAGTCTTCATGTAAAACACCTGATTTTTGTAATTCATGCATAACAGCTGGAACACCGCCAGCGCGGTGAAAACCTTCACCCAAATATTTACCTGCAGGCATACAGTTCACAATTAATGGAATATTTTCTCCCACGCGTTGCCAGTCTTCCAAGCTCAGCTCAATGCCCATATGACGAGCAATTGCAATTAAATGAGGAGGGCAGTTACTTGATGCGCCTAAGGCCGACGCTACAGCAATAGCATTTTCAAATGATTGTTTGTTCATGATTTTAGATGGGCGTAAATCTTCTAAAACCATTTCGCAAATTCTTTTGCCAGTCATATAAGCCATCTGCCCACGCTCGCGATACGGCGCAGGAATGCTTGCACATGTAGGTAAAGACATCCCTAAAGCTTCTGCCAAGGCATTCATTGAAAGTGCAGTTCCCATGGTGTTGCAATGACCAACCGAAGGTGATGCCGAAGTCGTCATTTCCATGAAGCCTTCATAATCAATTTCACCTGTTGCGAGTAAATTGCGTGCATGCCAGAGCACTGTACCTGAGCCAATTAACTCGCCTTTGAAATGGCCATCTAGCATTGGACCACCAGATAAAACAATGGCAGGTAAATCTGTAGTCGCGGCTGCCATTAAGCAGGCAGGTGTGGTTTTATCACAGCCCGTTGTTAGCACCACACCATCAAGCGGATAACCATGCAATATTTCAACTAAACCTAAATAAGCTAAATTCCGGTCGAGTGCAGCAGTCGGACGGCGCGACTGTTCAGCAATTGGATGAACTGGAAACTCCATCGGAATACCACCAGCATCACGAATACCTGCTTTCACGCGTTCAGCAAGTTCTTTGTGATGACGGTTGCATGGGGTCAAATCACTACCAGTTTGTGCAATTCCAATAATAGGACGACCCGACTGTAACTCGGCACGGGTCAACCCATAGTTCATATAACGTTCAACATAGAGCGCTGTCATGTCAGCATGTGTAGGATCATCAAACCATTCTTGGCTACGTAAAAAAATCCGTTTATCTTGATCATTCATTTTTAGATCCTTTCACTCATACTTTTTGAAATTTAATTTTTTTCACGAGATGAATATTACAATTCAACTGATCGATAATACGTGAAAATTATAGTAATTCACGTTGCTTTAAATTACGTATCAAAGCATTTATTCCAAAATTCCACGGTGTGGCTTTGTCGCTGGTCATGACCGTGTTGTATAGAGTGCCGAGTTTTGGTGAATGAATGCGAACGACATCGCCGACCTTATGCGTAAACCCTGCGCCAGCTTGTTCCCGATCTTGAGTAGGTGCAAATAGAGTTCCCAAGAACAATACAAAACCATCTGGATATTGATGATTTTCATTGAGTGTTTGCTGGATTAAATCTTCTGGGTCACGGCTGATTTGTGACATAGAGCTAATGCCGTTCAGTACAAAGTTATCTGTACCATGAATTTGCAATTCAACATCGCAAGCGCGGATATCATCTAGACTAAATGTATGGTCAAAAAGGCGAATAAATGGGCCAATTGCACAAGAGGCATTGTTATCTTTGGCTTTACTTAAGAGCAAAGCACTACGGCCTTCAAAGTCTCGTAAATTAACGTCATTGCCTAAAGTTGCCCCTAAAATTTTACCGTGGCTATTTGCAACCAATACGACTTCAGGTTCTGGATTATTCCACTCAGACTTCGGGTGAATACCAATATTTTGACCCGTCCCCACAGCAGCTAAAACAGGTGCTTTGGTAAAAATTTCTGCATCTATTCCAATACCCACTTCAAGATATTGAGACCACATGTTTTGTTCAATTAAATATTCTTTCAGTTGTAGTGCTTTTTCTGAACCTGGTTCGATTGTTTTTAAATTATCACCAATTACATTCTGTACAACTTCACGGATGGACTGAGCTTTTTGTGCATCACCACCAGCTTGTTCTTCAATCACTCGCTCTAACATGCTTGCTGCAAAAGTGACACCAGCCGCTTTAATCACTTGCAAATCAATTGGGGCTAAAAAATATGCTTTATTTGTATCTGGTTCAGCCACTGTATTTGCAAATAATTCATCAATTGAACCAACTAATCTTCCTTCAATTTCAGATAAGGCTTTTAAAGGATCTGGGTGTTCGACCAACTCGGAAATCGTATTGAACTTTTCTGAAATATCAAAAACCTGATCACCTTTTAAAATAATAGGAGATGGGCCAGAAATTTGATTTGGGATCCATGCGCGGCCAATTAAACATCCTTGGGTAGCATCATCTGGTAATGAGTTCTGGGAATTTAAAGTAACATTCATTTAAAGCATCCTTCTTTTATTTGAAATCATGATATGTTTCTTATTTAATAAACACCAATCGTAATAATTTAATTATTAATAACGAATAGTTATCGAAAAGGATTTTTATAAATGGCTGATTTGACGTATTCAAGCTTAAATAATTGGTTTAAATTCAAACATTTGGTTTTATTGGAGACTTTGGCTCGAACCAATAATATGCATTTGGCTGCCGAGCAGATGAATCTAAGCCAACCTGCAGTGAGTAAAATGCTAAAAGAAATTGAAAGCTTGCTTGGCTTTCCTGTTTTTGAGCGGTTGCCTCGAAATATGCCAGTAACTGCTTTGGGCGAGCACGTGATTCGATATGCACAGCGTGTTTTGAATGATGCAAAGCATTTTGTTGAAGATATTGAAATTTTACGATTGGGTGGTCATGGTTTTTTAAAAGTAGGCGGTATCTTTGCAGCAACCGCAGTGGTGATTCCCAACTCAATTATTGAAATTAAGAAAAAATGGCCGTTACTTTCTATAGATGTTGTTGAGCAAACCAGTGACCATTTAATGGAAATGTTAAGCGAACATACTTTAGATTTAGCCATAGGCCGTTTTACCGATGTCACCCAAAGTCAGTTTTTTGATTTCCAACCTTTAGGACCAGAGCCGTTTTGTATTGTTGTGAATAGTGAGCATCCATGTGCTAAGAAAAAGTTTTGTACATTAGAAGAATTACTCAACTGGCCGTGGGTACTTTACCCTAAAGGCACCCCAATTCGAGAGCGCATGGAAGGTGCATTTGCCCGAGCAAAAGTCAAAATACCTTTAAATACGGTGAACACAATGTCTATGCAAACTTTTTTGCAGATATTAAAAGGCGCGCCCATGGTCGGAATGTTGCCAGAAGCGATGGTGATTGATCAGGTAAAAGAAGGGCAATTGCAGATTTTAGAAACAGATTTAATTTTAGATGCCCAAGATTATGGAATATTGACACGTAAAGATGAGCCAGTTTCTGACATTGCAGCTGCGTTTATTAATATCTTACTTAAAAATGCAAAACGTAAGTAAAGCAACAAGCCCTAAATCATAAAAGTATTTGGGGCTTTTTATTTAAAAAATAAGAAAAATAGCAGGTTATTTCTGGGTAATATCCTTATAAAACTGATATTAAAAAGTTATCAATATTTAGAAATTATTCATTGGAAATTATTACAAGGACTCCTTATCGTTTAATTCACGATGATTAAAAAATTTTTAAGTGAATAAAAATTAGGAAAGGATCCCTGTATGAATGTACTAATCACTGGCGGAACTGGTTTTATTGGAAAACAAATTGCGAAAGAGATTTTAAAAACCGGTAGCTTAGCTTTAGATGGCGGTCAACCTAAACCGATCAATAAAATTATTCTTTTTGATGCATTTGCTGGTGAAGATTTACCGCAAGACCCAAAAATTGAAGTCATTGTAGGTGATATTATCGATAAAACTACTGTTGAAAATATTACAGACAATATTGATGTGGTATGGCACTTGGCAGCCGTGGTGAGTTCAGCAGCGGAGGCTGATTTTGATTTAGGAATGGACGTTAACCTCTATGGACTCTTAAATTTATTAGAAGAATTAAGAAAAAAACAGACACGGCCTCGCGTCATTTTTGCTAGTGGTTGCGCTGTATTTGGCGGTCAATTGCCAGAGGTGGTGACAGACGAGACAGTAGTTACGCCAAAGTCTTCTTACGGCATGCAAAAAGCGGTAGGAGAGTTGCTCGTTTCGGATTATTCAAGAAAAGGCTTTATTGATGGACGCATTTTAAGGTTACCGACCATTGTGGTTCGTCCCGGTAAACCAAATAAAGCAGCCTCTACCTTTTTTAGCTCAATCATTCGTGAACCGCTAAAAGGGGAAACAGCAGTTTGCCCAGTACAGTCAGATACACCCGTTTTTATTACTTCCCCACGGCGCTGCGTTGAATCGATGATTAAGGCCGCCACAATTTCGACAGATGTACTTCAAGATAATCGAATTATTCCCTTACCGGGATTAACTGTCACTGTTAAACAAATGCTTGAAGCACTTGAAAAAGTTGCAGGCAAACAAGCCGCTGATTTAGTGCAATGGCAAGAAGATAAAACCATTCAACGTATTGTCCAAAGTTGGCCTATTCAAGTGAAAGCTGAATATGCCGAATCTTTAGGTTTCCAGGCAGATGAGAATTTTGAAAGCGTCATTCAGGCACATATAGAAGATACCCAAAATTAATGGCAGTGATCGCCAGTTGATGTGAGAGTTATTATGGAAGATATCAAGAATGTAACTGCTCTCGAAGAGCAGACAATTAAACGTGTTTCGAGTCGAATTATCCCGTTTCTCATTATTTTATTCATTATGGCATTTCTAGACAGAACCAATATTGGTTTTGCTGCACTACATATGAATGATGCCATTGGAATTACTCAAACCATTTTTGGTTTAGGTGCGGGCGTATTTTTCCTTGGTTATTTTATTGCAGAGGTGCCGAGTAATATTTTACTGCATCGGTTTGGGGCACGTATCTGGATTGCCCGAATCATGATTACTTGGGGCATTATTGCTGGACTCATGGGGTTCATCCATAGTGGCACACAGTTTATAGTTTTACGGTTTTTGCTCGGTATTGCCGAAGCGGGTTTCTTTCCGGGTGTTATCTTTTATTTAACTTTATGGTTTCCTGCAAAATATCGTGCTCGTGTTTTTGCCACGTTCTATCTTGGATTGCCAATTGCTCAAATTATTGGAGCACCAATTTCGGTAGGCCTTATGCAATGGGGCAATACCATTGGCTATGAAGGCTGGCGTTTGATGTATATTCTTGAAGGTATTCCTTCAATTATTTTAGGATTAATCTGTCTAAAATATTTAACCAATAATCCTAAAGAAGCTCAGTGGTTAACGGCTGAACAGCGTCAATGGTTAATGACCACGTTAGAGCGCGAAGAAAGAGAAAAAGAACAATCTACAGAAGCTGCTTTAACAAAAAAAGAAATGATTAAACAAGTGTTTAAAAATCCATTGGTTTGGATTATGGCAGTTGTTTACTTTGGCATTACGTCCGGTTCAAATGCAATGTTCTTCTTCTTGCCTAGTGTTTTAGAGTCATTCCGTAACACATTTGGTATGCAAATAAGCCTAGTTCAAAATGGGTTACTCACTGCAATTCCATATGCATTTGCAGCTGTCGGGATGGTTTTATGGAGCCGCCGTTCTGACCGTAAACAAGAACGTTATAAACATGGTGCTTGTGCCGCACTCATGGCTGCTTCTGCAATTGCTATTGCTTTAATCGTGAATCAACCTTGGGCAATTATTGTTGGTTTTATTTTTCTTGCGATTGGCGTGTTTAGTGCAATTAATATTTTCTGGACCATTCCCGGTCAGACTTTAACAGGTGTGGGAGCAGCAGCGGGAATTGGGTTAATTAACTCAGTCGGCAACTTAAGTGGTTTTACTGGTCCGTATTTAACAGGATATTTATATACAACTACAGGAACCTATACGGTCGCATTCCTGACAATTGCAGGATTTGTGGCGATGGGTGGTTTAGGGTTGCTTCTATTGGCAAAGTTAAAATCAAATAGCTTAAAAGCAGAGCAACAACAATTCAAAGTTCGAACTGCTACGGAGTTAAAATAATGGCGACCATCGGATTTGTTGGTACAGGCATTATGGGAATGCCGATGGCATTGAATTTATTAAAAGCAGGCCATCAAGTTAAGGTTTGGAACAGAACTCCATCTAAAGCAGATTCTTTAAAACAGGCTGGTGCAGAAGTTTGCAGTCAACTCGAGCAAGTCGGAAAAGATGTAGAGTTTCTGATTTGCATGCTCAGTGATGGAAAAACCTGTGATGAAATTTTGTTTAAAGAACATGGTGCAGTTTCGCAGCTAAAACCAGAAAGCACCGTGATTGTTATGAGTTCTATACCCGTTGAAGTTGCACAAAAGCAAAGTGAAAAATGCAAAGAGCTATCGCTGAGGTATTTAGATGCTCCGGTGTCTGGAGGTGAAAAAGGTGCCCAAAACGCCAGTTTAGCCATTATGGTAGGTGGTGAACTTGCTACCTTCACACAGGCTGAGACTATTTTAAAAGCGATGGGCCGACCAATTTTGGTAGGCGCTGCCGGCTGTGGCGAGCTTGCTAAATTAGTCAATCAAATGATTGTGGCAACCACTATTGCAACAGTAAGTGAGGGCTTATTGCTTGCGAGTAAAGCAGGGGCTGACCCCGTGAAATTGAAACAGGCATTAACAGGTGGTTTTGCTGACTCTCCAATTTTACAACAACATGGCGAACGGATATTAACGCGAAATTTCAAACCGGGAGGCACTGCTCGAACCCAATACAAAGATATAGATACAGCCATTACCTATGCCAAATCACTAGAGTTGAATTTACCGATTGCTGAATTGGTCAATCAATTATTTCAAAACATGGTTGGGGCTGGAGACGGTGAGCTTGATCACTCTGGTTTAATTCGTGAGTTAGAGCGGATGAATCATTTAGCTCTATAACCTTTTATAAAAACACTACAAATGGTCGAGTAATTAAAATATTCAATTACTCACCAACCATTTGTGGTGTTTTTACACTTAAATAATGCTCAAAAAGTTAAGCTATTCTGTTCTTTTACGAAATTGGATTGGCGTCATTCCAGTCCATTTCTTAAAAGCCCGTGTGAAATTTGTAGGCTGGATATAGCCTAGATAAAGAGCAATCTCTTGTATTTCCATATCACTATTGAGTAATAAGTTTTCAGCTTCTTTTTGTTGTGCTTCTTCAAGTAATTGCACATATGAAGAGCCGACTTGGCTTAAGTGGCGCCGTAATGTTCGGCTAGTCATATTTAAGCGATCAGCAATTTCATCAAATGAAGGATAACCCAACTGTGGTTTTAAATTTAATTCTGCTTTTACGGTCAGGCATATATCTTTAATTTGTTCGGAAAAGCGGAGTTGCTCAGCTTCACATTGGGCTAGAGCTTGTTTGAAAGCAATTGGATCTGCCATTTTAATAGGTAAATCTAGAAGCTGTTTTTTATACCGAATTTGATTAGTCGGTTGATTAAAATGAATGGAAGGTAATAAATGTTGATAAGCTTTGTGGTAGCTAGGTTCTGACCAGTCCACCCATAATTCAATATCAGCTAAATCATGTTCTCTTAAAAATTGACCAGCTTGAATCACACCAATCATCAAACACTCATAAAAAAAACGTCTTAGCGTTTCTGCTTGTGCGGCTTGATTGCTGACAACAGGGTGAGTTTCTTTAATTTCAATAATAGAAAATTTATGCTCATCCAGCAGGGCAATACGATAATCTTTTAAGCGCATGTTAAAGAATTGCGTTGAAACCTCAATGGCTTGACGTAAATTGGGGCTGCTCATTAAGGCGTATCCCATCGGGCCATGAGCAGTTAAACGCAGTTTTATTCCATATTCATATCCCAAGCCAGAATCTTTCGACAATAACAAGCTTTCCCACGCCAGTTTAGACCATTGCATAGGGGTAATTCGGGCGTCTAATTGGTCTAAAAGTGTTAAGGGAATTTTACTTTTTTTCAAAATTTCAAGCGCAGAAAACCCTTTGTCTACCATAATTTCTAATAATAAATGAGCATAAGAAATAGGAATGCTGGCTTTGGATAGCCCATAAGGATCCTTCATATTCTTTTTTTGTTGTGGCCGAAAATGATTATCAGTATGTCTGATCTACATCTCACGCTCAAGTTAAAACTTCGGAATAATCAATTTATTCTATTTTGAGCAAGAATTATGAGCCTACCTATTCCACGAGCCTCATCTCGCGTTGTGATTACAGGTGCTTCATCGGGCATTGGTGAAGAGTTAGCAAAACAGTTCGCTTTACGAGGCTATTCCTTAGTTTTAGTCGCTCGCCGTGTCGAAAAATTAGAAGCACTGGCTGAAAAACTAAAAGTTGAATATCAAATATCTGTAGATTTATATCCATGTGATTTGGGAGATAGACAAGCTAGAGCTAAGTTTCGTCAGTATTTAGAAGGTATTGAGGTTTCCATTCTTTGTAATAACGCAGGTTTTGCAACTTTTGGACGTCTTCAAGAGTTAGATGCAGATCGAGAGCGTGAAGAAGTCGAAGTCAATAGTGTGGCAATTCACGACCTGACTTTAGCCGTGTTGCCACAAATGCTCAAACGAAAATCTGGAGCAATACTGATTGTAGGCTCTACTTCTGGTCATCAACCGACTCCGGCAAATGCCACATATGCGGCAACTAAAGCATTTGCAAACTCATTTGCAGAGTCTTTGCATAGCGAACTAAGTGGTACAGGCGTGACCTGTACTTTACTTGCTCCGGGTCCTACTAAAACAGGTTTTAATGAAGTTGCTGGAATTACCAAAATTGATGGAGTCGGTGGAAATTTTGTTTGGGTAACAGCAGAACGAGTAGCTAAAGAAGCGATTCAAGGCATGGATTGCAATCGCCGTATTGTGATTCCCGGTTTTATTGCGCAGGCGCAAACTTTTGGGGGACGTTATACCCCGCGCATCATCTTGCTCCCAATTCTGAAACAAGTATTTTCGAGATTAAAGTCATGAGACAGCTCATCAATGATTTAAGTGTTCCAGTGGGCTTAGCCAATCTTGGCAATAAGCTGTATCACAATGCGCAGTATTTAACGGCTGTTGTTGAAGTGGATGAAAAAGCGATGGCTCGTTGGTTACCGTCTGGGATGACACTGGTTCAACCTGCAAGAGCTGATTTGTTCTGTGCTTATTTCCCAGAAAACGTCTATACGGGTACTTACCATGAAGCGGGTTTATTCGTTCATATTAAAGTAGGCAATAAAACAGGAATCTTTTGTCCTTGGATGATTTTGGACGATGATCGCGCCATGATTATTGGACGTGAGTTGCTTGGCTATCCTAAAAAGATGGGTGAGATTAGTTGGGAAAATGACGGCAAACGTATTGTTAGCAATGCCTCACGCCGCGGTACAACGCTCATTGAAATGGAGGCTAAGCTTGGTGAAGTCATTGATGATGCACCTCCAATTTTAGGGCTACCACATCGTAATATCACAGGTGGATTGGGCCTTGGTTTACCACGAGAGGTTCGATTTACTCCGAAAGAACATCCACTTGAAGTCCGTCGTGTAGAAATGAACTTACGTTTTACGGGTACTGTAAATGATCCTTTACACGATATGGGACTAGGTAAAGTCATTGAGGCAAGATTGCATCGAGTTGATTTATCGGGTGGGTTAATTCCTCCAATTCAAATACCTCGTCTACGCACGCCGTTATTTTTATTGCGCCAATTTAATCCTCGCGTTTTATAACTGGAGAATAAAGATGAATGCGTTCTTTAAGTCAAAACAAACACAAGATTTTTCTAAAATCTCGGCTTCAATTGATATTCCTGTAAGAACAATGGATTTTACTTTTCCGGATGAAATTCCTGAGTTCTGGTTTGATAACAATGCCTTACTTACAATGTTGTTGACTGCATTATCGAGCGCATTTCCAGATGGTGAACGTCAATTTATTCATAGTGTACGTAATTATCAGGCAAAAATTGAAGATCCTGTTCTGCTTAAACAAGTCCGTGCTTTTATTGGTCAAGAAGCACATCACGGTAAAGAACATGACGTGCTCAATGCTGTCATGCTGAAAAAGGGTTATCCCGTAGACCGAATTTATAAGCGCTTTAAAAAGATGAATCGCTTGATGCAAGAGCAATTCTCTACAGCTCATCAGCTTGCTTGCACGGTATGTATGGAACACCTCACAGCAATTCTAGCTGACTATTTTATTAGCACCGCGCCTCAAGATTTAGAGTTGTTTAATACACATGTCAGAAAAATCTGGGCATGGCATGCGATTGAGGAAACAGAACATAAAGCTGTAGCTTTTGATGTGTATCAGTCTTTGGTCAATAGGCCTTATTTCTTGCGATTGGTCATGATAGAAACCACGCTTTCTTTTCTTGTCATTACCACCAGAGGAACAACCGAACTGTTACGAGCTTCGGGCAAACAACGAGATTTAAAAGAACTTTATCAAGGTCTTCGTTATTTGTTTGGAAAACAAGGTTTAGTTAGACGGATTGGCAGACATTATCTCGACTTTTTCTCCGCAGATTTTCACCCTTGGCAGCATGACAATCGGGACATGATGAACTTATTAAAAAAACAATATTTCAATGAAGAGCTGCTGAAATAATCAAAAGTTGGTGCTTGTGCAGTACTCACAGAACAAACAATTTTAGGAATAATTACCATGGCACAGTCTACATCTACAAGTTCTCCGTTACAGCAACCATTAAAATTGGCATGTGGCATAACCATACCCAACCGTATTGCAAAGTCGGCTATGAGTGAACAATTGGCTGATCGACACGGCTCACCCACTACAGACTTACAGCAACTCTATGCAGCATGGGCAAGGGGTGGAACTGGGTTGTTAGTTACGGGCAATGTGATGATTGACCATCGTGCTTTTGTTGAGCCACGAAATGTCGTTTTGCAAGATGAGCAATTTTTACAAGCAAATAAGTTATGGGCTCAGGCTGCTAAGGCCAATGGCAGCAAAATTATTATGCAGATTAACCATCCGGGTCGTGTTGCGGTTTTGCCACTTTTGAAAAAGCCGATCGCGCCCTCAGCAGTCGGGCTTGATTTACCTGCTATGAATATTATTCGTATTCCACGAGCGATGACTGAAGCAGATATTTTAGAGCAAATTAAACGCTTTGCTACAACCGCAGAGCTTGCTGTTAAAGCAGGGTTTGATGGCGTACAGGTTCATGCCGCACATGGTTATTTACTCTCGCAATTTTTGTCACCCCTCTCAAATGTTCGAACAGATGGGTGGGGTGGCAGTCCTGAAAATCGACGCCGTATGTTGATTGAAACGGTTCGAGCTGTACGAGCTGCAATAGGCAAAGACAAAATATTAAGCGTAAAACTCAACTCTGCCGATTTTCAAAAGGGCGGCTTAAGTCAGGAAGAGTCTCTACAAATTGCATTAGCTTTAGAAGCAGGAGGGATCGACCTATTAGAGATTTCAGGCGGGAATTATGAATCTCCTGCACAGTTAGGCTATGCACCAGATCGTTCTGCTCAACGTGATGCATATTTTATTGACTATGCCACCGCACTTCGCAAACAAAGCAAATTACCACTGATGTTAACAGGTGGGCTGCGAGATGTAGATTTTATGAACCATATTGTTGCCAATGGTACGGTCGATTTGGTTGGATTGGCTCGGCCTTTTGCAATACAACCAGATTTAGCCAAACAACTGTTAGCCGGAAAATCGGTATTAAAACCAGCAAAAATTCCAGCCATTGGATACAAACCAGTAGATGCCTATTTGCAACTCGCTTGGCATGCTTCGCAATTTCGCCGTATTAGCAGTGGGCAACAACCCAAAGCGATTAAGGGCTTAGTGCGAACATTGATTGCCTTTGGTCCACGTATGGGCTTTAACATTCTGACTCAGGATTAATGGGAAGCGCTTTTGATATATAAGGATTTATTATCATGAATAGTTTAATCAGACAAAACCATGTGATTGTTCCGCGGCGTCCTGTATTTAATTTTACTGAAACGCCAACGCATTGGATTTATGACGATCCAATAGTTTCTCAAATATTAAATTCAATTAACCCGATTACACCTGCACCAGAACGTTGGTTTTGTCAGACGTTTAGAGATGCATTGCCTTACATTAAAGATGAAAAAATTAAAGAGGCAGCAATTGCTTTCATTAAACAAGAGGGTGCTCATAGTTATGGGCACACTCTTGGAACACGGCACATAGAGGCCTTAGGGATTGATTTAAGTCGTTATACCAAGATGACGAATTGGATATTTAATGACATGATTGGCCCGAAACCATTAGGCTATGAATTGAAGCATCCACGCTTAAAGTCGATGTGGTTAACGACCCGATTGGCAATGGTGGCTGCTGCCGAACATCTAACTGGAGTGTTAGGACATTGGGTTCTCAATGCAGAGGGACTACAACAAGCACCTGTCGATGTAGAAATGTTACGTTTATTGCAATGGCACGGAGCTGAAGAGGTAGAGCACCGTGAAGTAGCCGATGCAATGTTTAGATATTTTTAGCAATAGCAATGTACTTCGGGCTGGGGCGGCAGTTGTCACGTTCCCGCTATTTATTGTTTTGGCTTATGTTGCTGTCGAAAATCTAGTAGAGCAAGATGCGCAATTACCACATCGTTTTCGTTTCAAAGATTATTTCAGAGCAGCTCGACAAGACCGTGTTCCTCGTGCTGATTATGTGCTGCGCGCATGCTTACGTTATTTTAACCCTAAACATAGTCCACTAAATGAAGGCTCAACGGAACAAGCACTGACATATTTAAATAATATGCCTGAGTTCAAATGATTTTCTAGAGAAAGATAGAAAATGAATCCAATATCGCAAACAGAACTTGAAAAACTAGATATTTCTTATCTTGAACATTTTGATAAAGCTCGTTTATCAACACATCCTTTAACACGATTAAATAGTGTAAGAGAGGCGGCTTTAAAATTAAGAGAAGATATATTGGCTGGAAATACGGTAAGTTACTATCAAACTATAGATCTTATTCGTGTACCTTACCCAACAAAATATGGGCTACTAAATGCATGTTCTGCTTTAACACCATTCATGCATATTCTTAATCGACTTTTTATAGTGCGATTCAAGACCTCAAGTGGATTAAAAACTTTACTATTTTCTCCATCAGATGTAGACGCAAATAGGGAAACACCATACTTTAAACGATTGGAGCAAACTGCTCCCAATTGGCTTAGAGATTATGTTTCTCCATATGTAGCTCCACTCTATAATCGGGTTGAGGATGCTTTGGCCCAAGTAGGAATTCTTCCTGAAGAGATTGATTATATTTCTTATGACCATTTGCATACTCAAGATTTACGTAAATGGTTAGGTACAAATAATTCAATAGGGCTTTTCCCAAATGCTAAGCTATTGGTCATGCATCAAGAATGGTGTTCAACCTTACAGCTTTTACCACCTCAAAAAGATTGGTACTGCCCTCATGGGATTAGTGGGATTGATCTTAGTAAAGTAATTTTATTAAAAAAATCTGTTTTATTGGGAGAGGGGGTCGCTCTTATTAGTTCTCCTGGCCATACCGAAGGTAATCACTCACTAGTAGTTAATACGCCTATAGGAATATTAGTTTCAAGTGAAAATGGTGTTTGTGCCGATAGTTACTCTCCTCAAAATTCTAATATTCCTGGTGTACGTGCATACGCAAAAGCGACAGGTATGGAAGTAATTTTAAATGGGAACACACTTGAAGGGGGACTTGATCAATACATCTCGATGGTAATGGAAAAGACAATCGCTGGCTCATGTTACCAAAACGAAGATTTCTATAATTTTGTACCTTCTTCAGAAATGACAGCATATTGGGCACTTCCTGGTTTAAAACCGACTTTTAGTTTTGGTGCTTTAAAATTTGGTGAAATCTTACAAAAGTGAGCCTCGTAAGTAATACCAAATAGAATTATAACTCCAAAAAACTGTAATCTTTACATTTCTAAAAAAGGTTACAGTTTTCAAAATCATGTCTTTTTAATGCTGTAATTCCCCTAATCTTCTTAAAATCTTGCACCTTTATAAACCCCTCTTAAACAATCATTTATTCATTATTTATTCTTACTTTTTAATGATCTAATTTAAAACAAATGTGATTTTTTGTGCTTGACTGCTAAAGGGCAGAGCACTATCCTTTGCCTGCTGGCCTACATCGCCAGTCGGTTTTGACGGACCGTTATTTCAACCACATCAGGATTATTTCTTCTGAGGAATAGTTTTGTGTGCACACCTCGTTCCCTCCCGTAGCGGTAGGACGGGAGTGGGACACTTTCGAGTGTGCTGGAGTTGAAACCAGTCCGTCAACCCGCTTCCGTTCTGCCACCATAATTTAAAATGTCTGGCAGAACTCCCAATAGAAGGAGTTGGCTTTGCACATTCATTTTTTCTTGGCAGTCTTTGCCAAAAGCTATAACGACACAACTTAAACTTTTAAAGCAGTTTGATCGCCATTAGGCTTATCGGACTTTAATTCGTCACGACCAAAAACTTAGCAACAATAAAACTTGAGATGTGCCAAGCACAGTCTTTATGGCTTTGCTATGCCTTTTTTTCTCCTAGAAAAGTATCTCTTTTAGAAACAACAAGAATTTATAAAGGTAAAACTATGCCAACTTTAGAAACATCTTCCAAAAAATTACAGGTAATTCATACCGCCATAGAGCTGTTTAATATCTATGGGTTTCACAATACGGGCGTGGACTTAATTGCCAGAGAATCCAAAATTCCTAAAGCTACTTTTTATAACTATTTTCACTCAAAAGAGCGGCTTGTTGAGAGGTGCGTATCTTTTCAAAAAAGCCGATTGAAAGAAGAAGTGCTGGCAATTATTTACTCAAGCCGTTACCGAGCCTCAAGCGATAAAATCAAAGAGATTATTGTTTTACATGTCAATTTTAATAGTCTGTACTATCTATTACTTAAAGCCATTTTTGAAATTAAACAGATTTACTCTCAGGCCTACCACATGGCAATTGAATATAGAAAATGGTTAGTTCGAGAGCTTTTTGATCTGGTTTTTAGTTTGGAAAACTGCCCGTTAAAACCTGATGCTAATATGGTTTTAAACTTAATTGATGGCTTGATGTTCCAGATTTTAAGCTCAAAAAGTTTGGACGAGAGGGATGTGGTGGTGGAGAGGTTTTTTGGGTAATATTTGACAATGCTTAATTCTAAATTTTACTAACTAAAGATTAGAGATTAATTTAAAGTTATAACTGTAGATCATTAAAACTAAACAAATAATGAGGGGATTTTAATGCAAGATGTGAGGACTGGCTTATTAATACTTGAAAATAAAGAAGTTGAGAATATAGCTGAGATCTATTCTTTTGAACAAATTAGAGAAATACTTGTTTTTGCTCTAACAGATAGGACTTCTGAATATTGGACTATATTAGCTCTAAACCTATTGAGTAAAAAATCCGAGTATATTTCTGATGAAATAATCTTAATGCTTAAAGAAATAGTAGGCATGCCAAAAAAATATACACAAAAAACCAGACATGAGGCATTAAAAATATTTAAAAAACAAAATGGAAATACTAATTAGGTGATTTATATGAATTGAATTTTTCAAAGAATATAGTAGTTAATTTAACATAGGAATGGCTATGTATAGATTGGATATACCGCAGTGGAAATTATGATTGAGCCCTCAGTTCCTAGAACCAAATCTCCATTTTTTATTATTGCTAAAAATTTCTTTATTTTTGGATTGCTTTGGATTTTATCTTTATTCTTGTATGGTATTTTTGAATATGATTCATATTTTTCCATATTTATTTATCTAATTAGTTTCTATGCTACTTATTTTTTTGGTTATTTAATATCTAAACCTATTGTTTTAGACCTTGACTCTAACACACTTAATCGAGTTAAGTTTTTAAGCCTTATATTTTTTACTCTTTATTATGTAATAGTACCTCTACGGTGCTTTCTATTTGATATTCATAATGATTTATATGGTTTTAGACTTGTTTTTGGTTTCGTTTTTCCGTTCTGGACACTAACCCCAATTTTTATCACTAATCTGAAGAATAAGTTTTATATTTATTTATGTGTCTTGCTATGTGCTCTAGAAGTAATTTTTGGGATATTGTTTTTTAAAATGAGTGAGTCTGAATTTTACAAGATACCTCTATCGGTAGGGATGTTCGTAGGTTCTCTTATATTTGCATTAACTTTTCCTTGGTATTTATCTTGGCTAAGAGAAATAGACATCAATAAATGGGTTTTACCATTCTTTTTTAAGGAAGATAGATTTATATCTAAACTAATATCATGGGTAGCAATAGGACTCGGTTGTTTCTTTATGTTTTTCTTCTATCTTTGCTTCTAAAAAAGGAGTACCTATGAGATCTTTACATCAAGTAGCAGCTAGTGAAATAGCGGTAGTACCTTACTATCTCAAAGGCTATCATCAACATGGTTTGCAATATGATTCTCAAAGAGATTCTAGAGCTCAACCATTAGGTGCGCAATGCGCAAACTGCCATACCATTCTATGGATCACAGGACGTAGCGATCCTATTTTATTTAAAGAAGTAAATAATCAAGAATCCTATGATGATCAACATAAACGCTTTTTACGTTCATTGCCTCTATGCCCAAATTGTCATCAACAGATTTATGATTTATTTGTTCATAATACGACATTAACTAGATTTGAAGATGGCAGTCCATATCCGAAATATCCAGAAGAATATTATGGTGTTGACGAAGAAATGTCTGCACCAGTGAAAGACAAAGCCGTGTGGTGGTATGGCGATCAAGCTGAAGCTAAAAGACTGAATTTGAAATTTTTATAATATTTTTAAATATACGCTTGATAATCAATAAACTATTACTTGTGAAGATTTTGCACATAGTCGAATTAAAGGTTTTTGTAAGACCAGAGGCACAATGACATGAATTTGTATTCAATACCTGCTGATTTTATTGATGAAAAAGTGAACCTTTCATGGTGTGATATCAAATGGGGCTATGAAAATAATCTTCTCACTTCAGAAATACCAATAAAAAAAGCAGAGAATAGTTTATTAACGGAAAACTATACTAACGCTGAACTTGAATTGTCATTCCTTATCCCGAGTGAATCAAATGACATCACTCTTTTTATTAATGAACTATGTCCTAACTTTAAAGAAGATGAATATGAGAACATCAGTCAAAAATGGTTATATGTAATTCTTAGTTGGCTCTGGATTAATAGAGAAAACTTTGAAGATCCATTAGATGAGGTGGAAAGTATTTATACAGATTTTGATTGTCCAGCCGAAATGGATAGTTTTATTAAATATATGCCTCCTACTGATGGATACGATCCCTCGTTGTATTCTTATGCAGAAAATATTAATCGCTTAATGAAGAATTGGGAGAGCTATTTGCAAAAGAGTGCTGAAAAGTATAAGTGAAGCACTATGCGAACTATGAAGCTTAAGAATATTAAGCAAATTTTTTAAATACTGGAGTACTATCAAATGCTACAAGATATTGGGAATCAGTATCCAAATGGCGCAATTAATAAAGAAATTATTGAAAATTTTGCAGCTACCTTAGAAGTTACATTTCCACCAGAATATGTTGAACTTATTTCTCAACATGATGGAATTTATCCTGAAATTTCTAGCTTTGATTATGTTGACACTGATGGTGAACTAAATATCAGTACAGTAGAGTTGGGAGGATACTTGCATGAACCTCGAATAGAAGGAATGCAATTTCCCGAAGGTGCTGATGATTATGACGGAAAATTAATTAGCTTTGGATCGACACCTGGTGGAAATTTTATTTGTTTTGATTACAGATTTCCTTGGATAAAAAATCAACCTAAGATTGTGCTTGTTTTACACGATGAATTCTATGATTTTGGAATGAATGAGGGTAAAAGAAAGATTCTGTACCTAGCAGATAATTTTGAAAATTTTATTAATGCTTTACATGAATTTATTGAGTATTAGCAATCTACGATAGTTTTTTAATTTTTTAAATAATACTTTATTTAACAGTGCTCAATAGTTGAAAAATAGTGGTTTGGAGACAGAGCGATTGGTAAATTAAATATTAAAGGTTACTAATGATTTTATATGTTTGTAGTTATGTAGTAAGAACTCCATTTTTTTCAGCGAAAAGAATAGATTTAAAAGAAATGGGTTGGGAAAAATTATCAAATATAATTAAGAACGTTTTTTCTTTTGGAGGTAGTGTCATTATTCATAAGACAGACGCAGATTATTCTGAAGAGTATGAGCGACTAGCATATAGTGATATTGATAGCTACAGCATGGTTTGTGACTCTAGATATGGTTATTTATTTGGATGCAGTATTAGTGAAAATGAGGAATATCCGGCGGGTACGTATTTACGTCTTATAAACAGAAAAGCTAAAAATCCTGATGAGATTTATATTTTTGAGCCCCATGAAGATGAGTGGCAAGCGAAATATGTTAATCAAGATTTAGAATTAGCCTTAAATTTATTTAAAGATATTTATGAATATGGCGAATTATCATTTGAGTCAAAAATTATGTTTGAGTAGTTAATTAGAGTTTTAGTCAATATTTAATGTTAAGAAAATTAGCTCCTTCATGGAAAAATCAGCCTTTATGAATAGTATTAAAAATAAGGAAGAATATCAAAAAGCATTAGCACATGTAATTCAACATGCTGAATTTAATCAAGATATTATTGAGTTTGTAGATTTTGTTTCAAATCAAAGGGTAATATACCATTTTGTATTAGAAGGTTAAGAAGTTATTCTGAAGCCAATGCAATAGTATCTTGGCTTCGTGACAATGACTTAATGGGTTTTAAGCAATGGTGCTATATTGCTGCGAAGTTAAATCGAATGGTCATCCAGTTTGACCCTATTGGATGGTTTCCAGCATATGAACATTTTTCAGCATTATTATCAGATAATGAGGAAATCATTTCTTGGTATAGTCAGCACCGAGTATCGTATGATCGACAAGGCTCAATTAAAGACCGTGATAATCTACGTAAACCTGATTTTCATGGCTATCACTTAATATTAGCTCTTAATCATGAATGGGATAAATTACGTGAACGTTGTGAACTCATTTTACAAACTGATTTAAAAAAGGATAAAAAGTATTTAATTGACCATCGTTTTTATCTTGCCTTAGCCAATGGTGATAAGAGTGAAATGGAAAATATTTTGACTGAATTAACTAGTCCAAAAATTGCCAAAGTCCGTAATTTTGAATTTGCATTTACTTTTACTGAGCATTTTATTGCGACTCATGCTGTAATTTATAGCAAATTAGCATGGAGAAATGGATATCAGTTAAATATAGATACCCCTTGGATACCTAAAGAATGGTTGCCTGTAAAGCCTTTAGCTGAATATCCGGAACCTTGGGAATTTATGCGCGAATTTGATATTTTCACTCCTTTTGAAGGTGAATGGAAAGATTGGTCACCCAAAAGGAACACTAAATAAGTTCTGAAAATTTGGCTATGTCCAAGATAAATAGTGGGCTAACAATCAGTAAATTGCACTACTTTTGGCATTAAAGAAGGCTCTCAAAGTTGCGGGCTTTTTTATTACACATTGCTTAAAATATATACAGAAACCTCGCTAAAACGAGTTGGAAGGCTACAAACGCGAATGATACTTTAAGTTTCACTCTTCCCAATAAGTGAGGTGAGCAATGAAATTGTTAGCTTTGTTCAGTATGGGAGTTGCAGCGAGTTATTGGTATGAAACTATAAAAAATAGCAAGCCAGCTCTTCTGAAACCAACTTTTGATGAAATAGTAAAAAACTTTGTATTAGCAGAATTTAACGCCTAATACATACCGTTAATTTTAATTAAATAAAAAGCTCATCGGAAGGTGGGCTTTTTGTACATAGGATATATGTGACTTAGCATAAACGTATTTTCATACTTTTATTCTCTATCTTTTCTATTTAACTCCTCAAACATTTTATATTGCTCTTCAAATATTTTTTCATGATTCTTGACTGTCTGTAAGTACTTAACACACTCAGGGCACTTTTCTAAAATTAATGATTGTTCAAGTCTTATAATTATTTCTTTGTTTAGTGAGTGGGAATTGCTCTTTGCTGCATTTGTAAGTTTTTCGCGAAGTTCTATAGGTAAGCGCAAGCTATATTGAGGCGATATAGGTTCGCTATCATTGATATTTGTCATAGTTATTCCAGCCCTGTAATAGATTTTTGTTATAAAGTAAGACTTAAAGATAATTGTAGGGCAATTTGAGCTAAAAAACAGTACATAACTGTTTTTACTAAATAAGAAACTTAACAAATGATAGATTTTTTTTAGAGATGAATATCTGAAATTGGAACTGAATCAATAAAAGTATTAAATTCAAAAATAAATCTAAAGAGTTAAGTTATGAGAAAAATTCTATAAATTATTCATAATCTGCAATAGTTGCGCCTTGCACCATACTATTTGGTGTTCATGGGACTTTTGCTGATCCCAATATAGATTCATTTGGTATCCAGCTATATCAATGGGGAGTGGATGCACCTTAATTTGAGGATAATTATCTTTAAAATAAGCAACTTGGCATTGTGGAATCGTGAGTAAATGGTCCATTTGTGTAATTAATCGGATTGCCGTTTCATATTGTTGGCAGCGGAAACTAATTGTTCTTTTGATCCCTTGTTTAGATAAGAAAAAATCTTCGAAGACACGACCTGTGGGACGAGAGGACACAGTAATGTGCTTGGCATTTAAATAAATTTCTTTGGTGAGATCAGTAGAGGATAATAAGGGATGCTGCTTGCGACTTATTACTACAAACTGATCTTTAGTACAGCATTCATAACCAATGCTTTCTTCAACAGAATGATGAACATCAATCGCAAAATCGATTTTACCCGTAGAAAGCTCATGTCTTAAGTTTTTACGATCAATGCGTACGCTATTTAACTGCAAATTAGGATTAAATTGAGTTAAGTGTTGAATAATAGAGGGTAAAAAAATCCCTTCATATTCATCATTCATAGCGATGGTGAGATGCTTTAAATCTCGTGCTGGCACAAAGTCATAAGTGCTTTGAATTGCTTGATGCATCAGTTGCAATGACTGTTCAATTTTAGGCCATAAACGTTTGGCTAAGGGTGATGGAACAACACCATGCCCATCTCGAATGAAGAGTGGGTCATTAAAATGATCGCGTAAACGGGCCAACGCATGGCTAACAGCAGGTTGGCTTAAAAAAAGTTGTTCACTCGCACGTGTTAGATTTTTTTCTTTATAAATTGTGACAAACACCCGAAATAGATTGAGATCAATACGAGCGAGAGAGGCGACATTATTATTCATTTCATTCATGGTTTGTTATTCAAACAATTCATTTTATTCATTGTAGCAAGTTAGGTATGTTCAGGAAATAGCACAACAAATAGAGTGATTAAAACCGTGAATTTTGAACTTAGCGCTCGTGGTAAACAATATTTAGAAAAAGTTAAGCAATTCATGGCAACTGAAATTGAGCCTATTGAAGATGAGTTTTGGGCTGAGGTTCGACGGACTTGCGACCATGAAGATTGGACTACATGGAAATGGCCGACTGCTTTGGAAACATTAAAAAGTAAGGCAAAGGAAGCTGGTTTGTGGAATATGTTCTTACCTGATGACACATTAGGTGCGGGTCTGAATATTCAAGAATATGCTCATATCGCAGAACAAACAGGTCGTAGTTTTTTAGCCCCTACCGTTTTTAACTGTAATGCTCCTGATACTGGCAACATGGAAGTTTTATGGCGTTATGGGAATGAAGCGCAGAAAAAACAATGGTTAGAACCATTATTAAAAGGCGAAATTCGTTCAGTTTTTTGTATGACCGAGCCTGAAGTTGCATCAAGTGATGCCACCAATATGCAAACTACCGCAGTTATTGAGGGTGATGAAATCGTTCTCAATGGTCGAAAATGGTGGTCATCAGGTTTAGGTGATCCGAACGCTAAAATATTGATTGTGATGGCACGCACACCCGATGAAAATAAAGGTCAACACCAACAGCATTCGATGGTTTTAGTACCTATCGATACGGCTGGAATCAAAATTGAAAGAATGCTTCCAGTTTTTAATGAAACTGAGGCACCCCATGGTCACGGTGAAATTAGTTTTAATAATGTACGTGTACCCGTGAGTAATTTCATTAGCGAAGCTGGACAAGGTTTTGCAATTGCACAAGGGCGTTTAGGGCCAGGGCGAATACACCATTGTATGCGCTGTGTGGGAGCATCGGAACGTGCCCTAGAGTTGGCAATTGATCGTGGTATGAGCCGTACGGCGTTTGGTCAACCAATTTTAGAATTAGGCGGCAATAAAGAGCGCATTGCAGATGCCCGAATTGCGATTGATCAAGCTCGATTATTGACTTTGTATGCAGCTTGGAAAATGGATACCGTTGGAAATGTTGCAGCTATGACTGAAATTTCAGCCATTAAAGTAGTTGCCCCTAATGTAATGCAACAAGTCATGGACATGGCAATTCAAATTCACGGTGGAATGGGAATATCAAATGATACGCCGTTGGTTCGTTTTTTTGCTCTTGCGCGAACTTTACGTTTAGCGGATGGTCCAGATGAAGTTCATAAACGCGTCATTAGTAAAATCGAGTTAAAAAAGCGAGGATATAGCCACCATCGAGCAGAGGGGAAATAACCATGTCTGTGATTGATGTTGGTGGTCAGGTACGTCAGGGTGAAGAACTCAACATAACTGCTATACAAGACTGGCTGTTTCAACAGGGTATTTGTTTAAAAGGTACACCCAAAATAACTCAATATTCGGGTGGGGCCTCTAATTGGACTTATCGGATTGAATGCGATAATCACGATTTGATTTTACGGCGTCCACCATCAGGTACAAAGGCAAAATCTGCTCATGATATGGTGCGGGAATATCGGGTGCAAAAAGCACTTAAGCCACTTTATCCTATGGTTCCCGAAATGGTGGCATTGTGTACAGATCACACTGTCATTGGTTGTGATTTTTATGTGATGGAGCGTATCGAAGGCATAATTCTTCGCGCTGATCTGCCCCAAGACCTAAGTTTAAGTAGAGATCAGCTCAAAGTTCTCTGTACAAATATGCTGGATTCTTTAATCGCCTTACATCAACTCCCTTATCAAGGCACTGATTTAGAAATGCTAGGTAAAGGCGAGGGTTATTGTCGTCGCCAAGTTGAAGGGTGGGATAAGCGTTATGAAAAAGCATTAACGCCTGATGTACCAAATTTTAGTGCGATAAGACAATGGCTCCATGCGCATGTCCCTCAAGATAGTAAAACGTGTGTCATTCATAACGATTGGCGATTTGATAACCTCATTTTAGATCGACAACAACCTACTTCTATTATTGGGGTTTTAGATTGGGAAATGACCACTCTGGGC
The DNA here is from genome assembly GCF_031799005.1 of Acinetobacter sp. V102_4. NCBI lineage: Bacteria > Pseudomonadati > Pseudomonadota > Gammaproteobacteria > Moraxellales > Moraxellaceae > Acinetobacter > Acinetobacter sp. V102_4. The sequence continues at coordinate 167,331 of NZ_JAVQNR010000037.1, forward strand.
GATCCACTTATGGATTTAGGGTGTGCTTTGGCTTATTGGGTACAAGATGACGATAACGCAACATTGAAATCTATGCGTCGTCAGCCAACCTATTTACAAGGTATGTTTTTACGTCAGGAAGTCGTGGACTATTATCTGCAAAAAACAGGTTTACAAACCAATAATTGGACGTTTTACGAGGTATTTGGCTTATTTCGTTTAGCCGCTATTCTTCAGCAAATTTATTATCGTTATTACCATAAAGAAACTCAAAATCCTGAATTTAAAAATTTTGGGATTTTTGTCGAAAATTTATATGAGCGTTGCTTACAACTGACTTTACAAAACCCATGAACATAAGGAAATGATATGGCTACAAATTTATTCGATTTGACTGGAAAAATAGCCTTAGTTACAGGTGCAAGTCGTGGTATTGGTGAGGAAATTGCCAAACTTTTAGCTGAACAAGGCGCACATGTGATTGTATCTAGTCGCAAGATTGAAGATTGCCAACGCGTTGCTAATGAAATTATTGCAGCAAATGGTAAAGCGGAAGCTGCTGCTTGTCATGTGGGTAAACTAGAAGATATTGCAGAAATTTTTGAATATATTCGTAAAGAACATGGTCGTTTAGATATTTTAGTCAACAATGCAGCTGCCAATCCTTATTTTGGGCATATTTTGGATACGGATATTGCGGCCTATAACAAAACGGTTGAAGTCAACATTCGTGGATATTTCTTTATGTCTGTCGAGGCGGGCAAATTAATGAAAGAACAGGGTGGCGGTGCAATTGTGAATACCGCATCTGTGAATGCCCTACAACCCGGAGACCAACAAGGTATTTATTCTATTACCAAAGCTGCGGTGGTGAATATGACCAAAGCATTTGCAAAAGAATGCGGACCATTGGGCATTCGAGTGAATGCTTTATTGCCGGGTCTTACCAAGACTAAATTTGCTTCAGCACTATTTGAAAATGAAGATATTTATACAAGCTGGATGAGTTCAATTCCATTACGCCGTCACGCAGAACCACGTGAAATGGCGGGTACCGTACTGTATCTTGTGTCCGATGCTGCAAGTTATACCAATGGTGAATGTATTGTGGTTGATGGCGGTTTAACTATTTAGGGAGGAATAGCAATGTACGAACATTATTCAGGTCAAGTGTTCTTAATCACAGGTGCGGCGAGTGGATTTGGTGCATTGCTGGCAGAGCAACTGGCAAAGTATGGTGCAAAATTAGTGTTGGGTGACTTGAATATTGAAGGATTAAATACTGTAGTTGAACCGCTACGCCAAGCAGGAGTGGAGGTGGTTGCGCAAGTGTGTGATGTCAGCTGTGAAGCAGATGTACAGACTTTGGTGCAAAGTGCAGTTACTCAGTTTGGTAGAATCGATGTCGGGATCAATAATGCAGGTATGAGTCCGCCTATGAAAAGCTTTATTGATACCGATGAAGCAGATCTGGATTTGAGTTTTGCCGTCAATGCCAAAGGTGTGTTCTTTGGAATGAAGCATCAAATTCGTCAGATGTTGCAACAAGGTGGTGGCATTATTCTGAATGTTGCTTCTGTTGCAGGTTTAGGCGCGGCTCCCAAATTGGCTGCCTATGCTGCGGCAAAGCATGCTGTGGTGGGATTAACCAAAACAGCAGCGATTGAATATGCAAATAAAGGCATTCGAGTTAATGCAATTTGTCCATTTTATACAACCACCCCGATGGTGGTCGACAGTGAACTCAAACAGAAACAAGACTTTTTAGCGCAGGCCTCGCCAATGAAGCGTCTTGGCCATCCAAGCGAAGTGGTAGCAATGATGCTGATGATGTGTGCCAAAGAAAACTCATATCTCACAGGTCAAGCCATTGCAATTGATGGCGGCGTGACAGCTTATTAAAACATTTATTAAATAATATCTTATTCATTTATTTAGGAAAAAATCATGACAATTAATTTAAACAATCGAGTGGCTATTGTTACAGGTGCTGGCGCTGGTCTAGGGCGAGAACATGCGCTGTTACTGGCTCGTTTGGGTGCAAAAGTGGTCGTGAATGATCTGGGTAGTGATGTAAACGGAAAGGGCGGCTCAACCATGGCGGCCCAAAAAGTCGTGGATGAAATTATTGCAGCGGGTGGCGAGGCGATGGCAAATGGCGCTTCAGTCACTGATATTGAACAAGTTCAACAGATGGTAGATGAAACAATTGCCCGCTGGGGTCGTGTAGATATTTTAATTAATAACGCTGGAATTCTCCGAGATAAAACCTTTAGTAAAATGTCACTAGATGACTTCCGTACAGTAATTGATGTGCATCTCATGGGGGCCGTAAATTGCACTAAGGCCGTATGGGATATCATGCGTGAGCAAAAATATGGTCGTATTGTCATGACGACTTCATCCTCTGGTTTGTATGGCAATTTTGGGCAGTCCAACTACAGCGCTGCAAAAATGGCTTTGGTTGGTTTAATGCAGACGCTTGCCCTAGAAGGTGAAAAATCTAATGTTCGGGTGAACTGTTTAGCACCAACAGCTGCAACTCGTATGCTTGAAGGGTTATTGCCCGAAGAAGCACTCAAAGCCCTTGCTCCAAGTGCTGTCAGTCCTGCAATTGCGGCCTTGGTTGGTGAAGATGCACCTACCCGTATGATTCTTTGCGCTGGCGCAGGTAGTTTTGAGGCTGCCCACATCACCCTCACACAAGGGATTTATTTAGGTACAGATGAACAAGTTCCGCATGTTTTAGCACAACGTTTAGCTGATGTTTCGGACCGAACAGATGAGTTTGTTCCTGTCAGAGGAGGCGCTCAGGGTGAGCTTGAGCTGAAAAAGGCTTCATTAATGGCAGGAGAATAATTTTGACAAAAAATACATTAAGCATCGAGCAACTCTTTGAGTTACAAGGCAAGGCACTCGGTAGCTCAGACTGGATTGCAATAGAGCAAACCATGATCAATACCTTTGCTGATGTAACACTGGATCGTCAATTTATTCATGTGGATGAAGAAGCTGCTCGTCAAACTCCCTTTGGTGGCACGATTGCACATGGTTTTTTAACGCTATCTTTACTTTCAGCTATGGCCGCCCAAGTCATTCCGACTGTACAAGGGCAGCAATCTGCCGTGAATTATGGCATCAATAATTTGCGTTTTATCAGCCCAGTGCATAGCGGGAAGCGTGTGCGCGGACATTTTCACTTAAAAAATGTTTCCGAAAAAAATAAGGGAGTTTATCAATTGATCATGGAAGTCACGATTGAAATTGAAAACCAAGCCAAGCCAGCACTTGTTACAGAGTGGCTTACACTTGTGAACGTATAGGAATAAACCATGAGCAATGAATTAATTCTCTCTCGCCGTGATGTAGATTTTTTGCTATTCGATTGGCTAAAAGTCGAAGAACTTAGTCAACGCAATTCTTTTGCAGGACAGGACCGTTTTGAATATACATCTGTTTTAAACGTTTACGAGGCTTTGGCAACCGATTTATTTGCTCCTCATAATAAAAAAAATGACAGTAACGAACCTGTTTTTGATGGTGAACGTGTGACTGTCAATCCTGAAGTCGGAGTCGCGCTTAAGGCCTTTGCTGATGCGGGTTTGATGAGTGCAGCTTTTCCATCAGATTGGAATGGTATGAACTTACCCAATACCATTGAGCGTGCAGGTATGGCATATCTACTCGGTGCCAATTCAGGTACAGCGGGCTATGCTTTTTTAACCATTGGTAATGCAAATTTATTAATGGCTCATGGCGAACCTGAAAAAGTGAAACCCTATGTCAACGCCATGATGGAAGGTAAATGCTTCGGAACGATGTGTTTATCTGAACCACAAGCAGGTTCAAGTCTTGCTGATATCCGTACACGTGCGATTAAAACAGAAGATGGTCGTTATCGCTTGTTTGGAAACAAAATGTGGATTTCAGGCGGCGAGCACGATATCTCTGACAATATTGTTCATTTAGTTTTGGCAAAAATTCCAGATGAAAATGGACAATTACCAGCAGGTGTGCAAGGCATTTCTCTGTTTACCGTACCGCGCAAATTACTCGATGAAAATGGGCAGCCAAGCGAACGCAACGATGTAGTGTTGGCTGGAATTAACCATAAAATGGGTTATCGGGGAACAGTTAACTGCGTGCTGAATTTTGGCGAAGGTCGTTTCACACCCGAAGGAGAAGCTGGTGCAATTGGCGAGCTAGTCGGCGAAGCTGGTAAAGGGCTGGCCTATATGTTCCATATGATGAATGAAGCCCGAATTTCGGTTGGACTTGGGGCGGCAGCATTGGGATATACAGGTTATCTGCATGCTTTAGATTATGCAAAAACCCGAGTACAAGGTCGCTCTCGTAGCGAACGTAATCCAAGTTCTCCACAAATCCCGCTCATTCAACATGCGGATGTCCGCCGTATGCTCTTGGCGCAAAAAGCATATGTCTCAGGTGCATTGGCACTGTGCCTATATGCAGCCCGCTTAACCGATGATATTCACTCACTTGAAGATGCCGAGCAGCGTAATCAAGCCAATCAATTACTTGATCTATTAACTCCGGTGGTGAAAAGCTGGTCTTCTGAATGGGGACTTGTAGCAAATGATTTAGCAATTCAAGTTCATGGTGGCTACGGTTATACCCGTGAATATAATGTTGAACAGTTTTATCGGGACAATCGACTCAACCCGATTCATGAAGGAACATTTGGTATTCAGGCACTCGATTTATTAGGACGTAAAACTCGTCTTAATCAGGGGCTGTCGATGAAACTATTACATGAAAAAATCATGAATACCATTGCACACGCCAAAGCAGAGCCTTCTTTAAAGGATCATGCAGATCACTTAGCTCAAAAGTGGCAACTCATCCAAAATGTAACAGAGAAATTACATGCCTTAACCGATGTAGAACTCCAACTGGCAAATGCCGCCAATTATCTGGAAGCCTTTGGGCAACTTGTGGTGGGGTGGTTATGGCTTGATCAAGCAGCAGTCATTCATAAACTCATGCCAAATTCAACAGACCCTGATTTTCTGCGTGGGAAGCTTGCAGCTTGTGATTATTTCTTTGGTTGGGAAATGCCAAAAATTATGAGTTGGTTAGCAGTGCTTGATCCGGTAGAGACGACTCCACTCACTATGTCGGAAGAATGGTTCTAGTAAGAACCATTCCTTAAACGCGCCGTTGAATGGGCAGGAGAAGAACCTAAGTTTATTGAAAATGTGTTATGTCGCGGTATCAATGGGAGATGTGGAATTAGCCAGTTTATTTGAAGTTACCTAATAAGAACCACCATGTAGAAACAAACTTCGGGCGTTCGGTATAAGAGCGCTCTAATAAGTAAAAATAAAAAATCTAGGACGGATTAAAAGATGGAAAAGAAAACTTTAGTCATGGTAATGGCTTCATTTTGTACGAGCCCACTCTATGCAGCAGCATTTGATCGAACAGGACAATCAATTTCTGCATTTCTACAACCTGATAATTATTTTGAGGCAAGTTTATCTGTTTCAGACACTTCGTTAGAAGGACAAGAAGCGGGTACGAATCCAACGCGTAATGCTATTTCTGATATTGCAAATTCTGATTATCGCCCCAGTGCAGCTTTGAAATTACAGTTAGCTCCGCAGTTTTCATTTGGCTTTCTTTATGATCAGCCATTTACATCCGACTCAGAATATTATGGAAAGAACAGCTTTGTTGCTACCCCGAACGATACGGTTTTAGTACCAGGCATTAATTCTGCAACACTTGCCCAAAAGACAGGTAGAGAAGTCGTAACAGGGAACACCAAATCGAATTTTGTTATGCAAAATTTTAGTCTGATTTTTGGTTATCAACCGAATAAAAACTGGAATTTTTATGCAGGTCCTGTTTATCAAACTTTTAAAAGTAACGTCAATTTAAGAGGTCAAGTTTTCAGTTTATATAATGGTTATGACTTTGATGCCAAAGAAGTTGGAGATTGGGGATGGTTGGCAGGATTTGGCTATCAAATTCCCGAAAAAGCCATTAAAGCCTCATTGACTTATCGTTCAGAAATTCTGCATGAAGTGACTGCCAATGAAAATGCGCCCATGGTTGATATGTTAAGTACGCAACAAGGTCGTGATTTTCTTGATCAGCATTTGGCGTATATGGTTTCTATTGGACAACTCACTGAATCACGTAAAGAAGCTCTCAATCGTATTGTTGCGGGCTTACCAGATGCAGGAACGTCAGGTCCAACTAAATTTAGAGCACCAGAGTCAGTGAATTTGGAATTTCAGACCGGATTACGCAAAGGCACTTTATTGTTTGGTAACGTGCGTTGGGTTAACTGGAATGATTTTGAGTTCAAACCGTATCGTTTTGGGGAAATCTCAGAAGTTGTTGGGGTTCTATCAACACCAAGTCGTCCAAATGGTTTTAATCTGGTTCGCTATTATGACGATCAATGGTCTGCCAATCTTGGAATTGGGCAACGTCTAAGTGACAAATGGTCAGGTTCAGTTTCTGTTGGTTGGGATTCGGGTGCAGGAGAACGTGTGTCTACAGGCGGGCCAGCGAAAGGTTATTACAATGTTGGTCTTGGTGCGCAATATAGTCCAACTTCAAAATACTTTATTTCAGGTGGAATGAAGTATCTATGGCTCGGTGATGCCAAAGGCCAGCTTGGCGCTCAGGCAGGCAGTGAATATTATGTCGGTGAATATAAAAATAACTATTCAATTGGTTATGGTTTGAAAATTGGTTATAAATTTTAACTTAACAATAATGACATAGATGACACAGAAGAAAATCGAAATTCCTCTCTATCATAAAGGACGATAAGATGACAAATCAGATCTGGTTAGATGAATATAAGCAATGGAATATTGAAAGTACGATTACTTTGCCTGATGAACAAACTTCACTTCTCGATTTTTGGGACAACAGCTTTAATAAGTTCCAGCAAAGAAATGCGTTCATATTTGCAGATAAATCTTTTTCTTATGCTGAAATCGATTTATATAGCCGACAAGTAGCAACATTCTTGCAAAGTCTAGGGTTAGAAAAAGGTACACGTGTTGCTGTAATGATGCCCAATATTATTCAATACCCGATTATTTCACTTGCCGTGATTCGCGCAGGTTACATCCTGATCAATATTAATCCACTCTATACCGCACGTGAATTAAAGCATCAATTAAATGATGCAGGCGCAAAAGTCTTATTTATATTGGAACAGTTTTTACCTGTTTATGAGGCTGTCAAAGAGCAGGTGTCGGTTGAGCAGATTATTACCACCACAATGACTGAAATGTTAGTCGAACAACCTGTTGAATTAGACACATCAGATTCAAAAAACTATAGTTTTAAGCAAATCTTATTAAAGGTAAATGCCCAAGACTATATACGTCCTGAACTTGTTCTTGATGATACTGTGCTTTTGCAATATACGGGAGGAACAACAGGTGTATCAAAGGGTGCGGAATTAACCCATAAAAATATTGTCGCCAATTTATTACAAAATAATGTGGTTTTTAAAAGCTACTTTGGTGACCGAGATGCTCTTGAAAATGAAATAGCGATCTGTGCTTTACCGCTTTATCATATTTTTGGTTTTACTGTGTGTTTATTGCACAGCGCAATGAATAAAGGTTATGCCACTGTTTTAGTTCCAAACCCGCGTGATTTAGACGCTCTCGTGCATTGTTTTGAAAAGTATCGTCCTACGGTTTTTCCTGCTGTAAATACTTTATTTAATGCACTACTTAATCATGAAGGCTTTAATAAATTGGACCATAGCCGTTTGGAAATTACTACAGGCGGTGGTATGGAAATTTTAAAATCCACTGCCGATGGATGGGAAAAACTGACAGGACGTATTATCCGTGAAGGATATGGCTTATCAGAAACCTCACCAGTTGCTACCTTTAACCCGCCAATTTCTAATCTGTTTAGTGGCACGATCGGTATTCCTGTACCAAGTACAGATATTGCTATTTTGGATGATGAAGGTAATCAATTAGCACCCGGTGAAACTGGAGAAATTGCAATTCGTGGCCCGCAGGTCATGAAAGGTTACTGGAATTTGCCTGAAGAAACTAAAGCAGTCATGACGGATGATGGTTTCTTTAGAACGGGTGATATTGGCTTCATGAATGAAAAAGGCTATACCAAAATCATTGATCGTAAAAAAGACATGATTTTAGTTTCAGGTTTTAATGTTTTTCCAAACGAAATTGAAGAAGTTTTGGCTCAACATCCAAAAATTTTGGAAGTCGCCGTGGTTGGCATTGCAGATGAAAAATCGGGTGAAGTGCCTAAGGCCTTTATTGTTAAAAAAGATGACTCTTTATCGGTTGAAGAAATCCAGACCTATGCAAAAGAAAACCTGACAGGCTACAAACAACCACGCTATATTCAATTTATTAATGAATTACCTAAGTCGAATGTGGGTAAAATTTTAAGAAAAGAACTAAAGGTTTAATAAGAATTTTTAATTTTTTAATTAAAAACATAAGCGTATGGAACTAGAAGCTCCATCAATAAATGGAAAAAAAGGAATGAGATTATGGGTTCAGGATTAATTACCGTATTTTTACCAATTGCACTTGCAATTATTATGGCTGGTTTAGGTCTAGAGCTGACCGTAAATGACTTCAAACGTGTACGACAACACCCCAAAGCAGTCTTTATCGCATTATTTTGCCAACTGGTTATTTTAGTCAGTATTGCTTTTATTATTTGTAAGATTCTTGCTTTACCACCAATGCTTGCTGTGGGATTAATGCTACTTTCTGCGTCACCGGGCGGGCCAACTGCTAATTTATTTAGTTATCTCTATAAAGGTGATATCGCTTTAAATATTACTTTAACGGCTATAAATTCGGTGATTGCTGCCTTTACACTTCCATTAATTGTGAATTTTGCAATACAACACTTTATGGAAAATGAACAAAACGTAGGTTTGCAATTCTCTAAAATCATACAAGTTTTCCTCATTATTTTAGTACCTGTGGGTATTGGGATGTTAGTCCGTCATTTTTCACCGCATATGGCTGAAAAGCTCAATAAACCAGTCCGTATTTTTGCTATCGTTTTTCTCGTATCCATCATCATATTGGCAATTGCGCGGGATTACCAAAATCTGATGACTTATATTGGGCAAATTGGATTGGCAACTTTGCTGTTCTGCGTATGTAGTTTAATGGTTGGCTATTTTGTTCCACGATTATTTGGTGTAAATAGCTTTCAGGCAAAAGCTTGTGCGTTTGAAATTGGGATTCATAACAGTACCTTAGCCATGACCATTGCATTTACAGTAATGGTGAGCAGTACGGCCGCTATGCCAGCAGCAGTTTATTCATTATTTATGTACATTGTTGCAGCAATCTTTGGCACCTTGCTAAATCGTCTAGAAAAGAAAGAGATGGCACAAATATCAACTACTACCTAAAAAGAACTTAATATCTTGCAGATAAAGATATTTAACTACCACCAGATGTTTATGATTTGAATTAAAAGAGGAGGCTAGTACCTCCTTTTTTAGTCTCAAAAATTAAAATATTTATGGCTGCGTAAGCTTAGTCACAATAAAAAGAAAGCTTTAGCGTGCAGTTATAAAAGCAAATTGTTAAGCTAATATTTAAGGTTTTTCTTAATTGTGTAATTGAATGAAAAACAATAATTAATTAAATAATTTCTAGCCAATTTCACATTGACACCTTAGCGACTTTTTATAACTACTTTCACTCAAAAGAACGTCTCATTGAAATGAGTCTGACTTTTCAAATTTTAGACCCAAACAAACCAGATGAAAGGGAGAGATTGCTTGAGTATTTTTTGGTGAGGTTGGGATAAAAAATGAAAAAGGTCATAATAAATGACCTTTTTATAATCTTTAAAAATAAGTTTCTATGTACTTTTTATAGGTAAGAATGATCATGGGGCCACTGCTCATACTATTGATACCATGATCTTAAAGATCATTTGTGATAATACAGATAATCTTGGGTTTTGCCTCCATATCCATAAGCTCCCCCTCTACAATCAATTACATGGATATTTGAGTGTTCATGTAATTGATTTACATAACGGTTTAATAAAATAAATCCTTCTTTAATATAAGATGCCTTTTGATCTTTAGTACAAGTTTCATCTGTGACAGTTACATCAATTTTGAATGAATTTTTTCCTAAACTATCCAATGAATTAGAGCCAATAAACCATAAATCTCTTTGAATAAATTCGACAATAATCATTGTTTTACTTTTCTCTTTTATTAAAATTCTACAAGTCATTTCCGTAAGATTTTCTATGATAGAGACGACATCATAATCAGCTCGTTCTCCAGACAACAATAATTTGATAGCTGGCATTTTTTAATCTCAACAATATTTTTTCTAATAATAAGTTAATGCTGTATATGGTAAAATCAAATTTTAATGAATAATAAGTACGGTTTTTCCGAACATGAGATATTTTGATACGACGTTGCTCTCCACATTTGTTGTTGTAGCTAATTCAGGAACTATTTCTTCAGCATCGCCAAAACTAAATCTGACAAATTCAACAATAAGTGAACAATTATCAAAGTTAGAAGATTTTGTAGGAAAAAAATTAATGATTAGAGATCGGAGAGGAACATCTCTAACAGCAGAAGGTCAGTTACTTTTAATAGAAGCTGAGAATATTCTAATGTCATGTTCTCTTGCTTTGAATAAAATTAGAGGAATAAATATAGCTGGTGAATTCAGAATAGCAATAACCGACTATTTTAGGCCTAATGACTTAACTAAAATTTTAAAAAGAATCCAAAAAAAATTTCCTTTCTTAAAACTTCATATTTCAGTTGTAAAAAGTGAGGATATAAAAAATAATCTTTTTTCAAATAATTATGATTTAGCAATTTATATGGAATTTGAAGATGTAATAGAAGGAGATACTCAACCCATTAAATTACTGGAAGAGCCTCTATTTTGGGTCAAATCCCATGAGTTAGAAATAGATAATAGTCCTTTGCCTGTTATAACTATGTCATCTAATTGCTTATTGAAAGATTTTACAGAACAGAGTCTTATTCAAAATAAAATTCCATTCTATATTGCCCATACAGCTACTGGCGTAAAAGGTATCACGGCAGCAGTTGAAGCTGGACTAGGAATATCTTGTCTAAATAAATCTGCTTTAAATGACAATATTGGGGTTATTAATTCAAGCTATAACTTACCAGAGCTACCGAATATTAGATTTATGCTTTATTTACATTCCAAACAAAACCCAACCACAGATATGATTAGTCAAATTTTAATAGAGGAATTCATTTGAATGGCTTCTAAAATAAATTTTCTATTGTCAGCAACTGTATATAGTATATATGCGACTTAGCATAAACGTATTTTCATACTTTTATTCTGTATCTTTTTTATTTAACTCCTCAAACATTTTATATTGCTCTTCAAATATTTTTTCATGGTTTTTCACTGTCTGTAAGTACTTAACACACTCAGGGCACTTTTCTAAAATTAATGATTGTTCAAGTCTTATAATTATCTCTTTGTTTAGTGAGTGGGAATTGCTCTTTGCTGCATTTGTAAGTTTTTCGCGAAGTCCTATAGGTAAGCGCAAGCTATATTGAGGCGATATAGGTTCGCTATCATTGGTATTTGTCATAGTTATTCCATCCCTGTAATAGATTTTTGTTATAAAGTAAGACTTAAAGATAATTGTAGGACAATTTTAACTAAAAAACAGTACATAGTACTTTTTACTGAATAAAAGATTTCTTAAATGCTGGGATTTTTTGAGATGAATATCTGAAATTGTATGTAAATAAACAAGAGTATTAAATATAGAAATGAATCCCAAGGGATAGGTTATGAAAAAAATTCTATTAAGTTATTTGATTGTTTTAATTAGCGTTGGGTGTGCAACCAATGAACCTAAAGAAACCCCATTAGAAGTAAAGCCTAAAGATACTTATTGCAATCCTAATGAGGCTCAAAAGCTTATAGGACACTCTGTACCTAGTGAGGCAGAGTTAAAGAAAATAACTAATGCAGGTGTTGTGCGGATTTCTCGTAAAGGTCAATCTGTGAGAGCAAACTTACATTATGATCGGTTGAGTATTGTGATTGATAACGAATCGAAGATCATCTATTCAAACTGTAGTTAAGTTGATAAATAGAATCAAAGTATTCATTTAAATTTCATAAATGCGATAGCATTTTTTTGGGGATATAAATTAATACAGAATGGTCTGTACACTAGGTCCTGCTAAATATCGATTATTGGTGGGGGCTTTTTATTTTTTATTTGGTATATTTGAGATTCAACATCTTGAGTAATTATTATGACGATTAGAATTGATTTAGTTCAAGGCAGGACAAGCTATCATGATCGTTATGATAGAAATCCTGATTTACTGTTTATCAGTTTACAGACTTACGAAGATATCTTGCATGACCCAAACACCGATTTAAGCAAAAACTTTAATAATTTTTATGGTTGTGAAGTCATTACAGTGAACTCTTTAAATATTGATTATATATTTTTTGAGAAAACCGATTTGGATGCTGCGCTTGAAAAGTATATAAGCCAAAGAACCCAATTGATAACTATTCCAAAGCATTTGCCTTCACATAGTACATCAGCTCCTCCAGACTCCAAACTGCGGTCTATTGAAGATGATTTTACTTTAGAAAATTTACAAATTGAAGAGAAGATAATTGTTGCTTATAGGCAATTTCAAGAAAGTAAAAAATTAGATTTTTAAGAGCCGAAAGGCTCTTTTTTAATGGGAATAATCTAAGTCTTCTATGTCCTATATCTTAATTATAAGTACCAGTATTGAACATGTTTTTGCAGAGAAAGCCTCGCTAAATATCGATTATTGGTGGGACTTTCTATCTTTTTAACTCATGATATATTGGTATCAATTGAATAATTAATAAAGCTAATAAGTATGAAAAGATATATTTTTATAGGGCTCGTGATGAGCCTCCTTTCAGCTTGTTCAAATAATGTATTAAACCCTGAAACTCCTAAACAAGTTCAAGCGCAACCACCAGAGAAAAAAGTCAAGCCTCCAGTCCTTGGCACAAGTAAAGAATGGGACTCATCTTTTGACTGTGATCCAATTAAAGTTAAAAATCTTATAGGTAAAACTGGCTTAACCGAAAAGCAGGTTCTATCGATGACCAATGCTCGAATTTATCGAAGTGCTTATCCAGGAGAAGCGGTTACTGAAGACTTCCGCCCAGATCGAGTCACTATAGTAATTGATCCAAAAACAAAACGTATAGTAGCTAGTGCGTGCGGCTAACTTAAACAAAAAATAATCGTTCATAATATTTTGTTTTATAAATTGTAATTTTATAATTTTTCCTTAGAAATATTATATTTAATGCTGAAGTGTTAAAGAGCACTTAAGGATATGCTGCTCATGATTAAATTTTGGTTGGTTTTTATATAAAGAATATATCGTTATATTTTTAACCTTATTTCTGATTAGAAGGTAAAAGTGAAAAAATTATTAGCGCTAACAATTTTAATTTCATCATCTTATACATTTGCTGTATCAAATGAGGGATTTGAGCAGGACATCCGTAGTTATTCTTTATTGCATGGCGTTAGCACAGCAGAAGCAAATAAAGCATTGTTTTTAGAAGCTAACCGAGACTCTGCTTTAGATGCTATTGAAAAGGAGTTCAAGGGGAGGATAGCTGGTATTTATGTTGAAAACTCACCTACATATAAAATTGTGGTTAGAGTTAAAGGTTATGGCCAGAATGAAAAGCGAAATATAGTAGTAGGAAATGCAATTTCTAAAACTAATTTGCCTATTGATATTCAATATGGGGCAAAAGAAACAAGGGAGAATGCTAAAGGACAGATAAATAAAGCACAAAAACTAGTAAAAAATTATTTTAATACCATTCAAACTGTTAGCTACAATGAAAAAAATGGGAATATTGTGGTTGAAGTTAAAGGAAAAAGTACTGCTGAAAATTTAAAGAAGGTTGATCAGGTCAAAGCTGCTTGGAATAATCCGAATCTACCATTAGAAATTAATTTAGTTAATTGGTCTATTAAACCACTATAGTTTGTATAATTGATTTTCCTAAAAATTGACAAAACAACATGTTTATAGAATTTAAAAACTTGAAGAAAAAACGAAACATCGCTTTATTGACTGTCATTTTTCTTATTTTTGGTGGGGCATATTTCATTATTAATAATAAGGGAAATATTCAAAGAGTTGAATCAGTGATATA